>JAYVDE010000639.1:0-3118 GCA_043749575.1 Burkholderiaceae bacterium
GCTCGGCGGTGATGATCTCCAGCTGGTTGGGGTAGGTGTCGAGGCCGAAGCGTTCGGCGGTGTGGCGGATCACCTCGTGGTACTGGTCGATCAACTCGAACGACCAGTCGCTGGGCGCGGGCAGGCGCTGCACGGTCTTGTTCAGCGGCAGCGGGCCGCGCAAAGGCCGCGCTGCGGCGCCATCAAACAGACGCCGCGGATCCGGCTCTGCCGGGCCAAGGGCGGCGCCCGCTTGAGGGGGGGCGCCGATGGCGCTATGGGGGTGGGTCATGTCACGCCCTCCTTCTTGAACAAGTCGCGGAACACCGGGTAGATCTGCGAGGGCTCGGTCGCCTTGCGCATCGCGAACTGGCGGTGGCTCGCGGTGAGGTGGGTGTATTCCTCCCACAGGTTCTGCTCTTCGTCGGCCACCTGCACGTAGGCGAAGTAGCGGCACAGTGGCAGGATCTTGTCGGCCAGCAGTTCACGGCAGCGGCCACTGTCATGGTGCCAGTTGTCGCCATCGCTGGCCTGGGCGCCGTAGATGTTCCATTCACTCGGGTTGTAGCGCGCCCGGATGATCTCGTCCATCAACACCAGTGCACTGCTGACCACCGTGCCGCCGGTCTCCCGGGCGTGGAAGAAGTTCTCTTCGTCGACCTCTTGCGCCTGGGTGTGGTGGCGGATGAAGACGATGTCGATCTTCTCGTAGTGCCGCGTCAGAAACAGATAGAGCAGGATGAAGAAACGTTTGCTCAGCTCTTTGCGACCCTCATCCATCGAGCCCGACACGTCCATCAGGCAGAACATCACCGCCTTGCTGCTGGGCACCGGTGTCTTGACGCGGTTGCGGTAGCGCAGGTCGATCGGGTCGAGGTAGGGGATGCGCCCCAGCCGGGCGCGCAGCGCGTCGATCTCTTCTTGCAGCGGCTTGATCAACAGCTCGGCCGAAACATCACCGGCCGAAGCGGCCGCTTTCAAGATGACCAGCTCGGCTTCTAGCTCGGCCAGTTCGCGGCGCGCGTTGGCACCGAGGGCGATGCGCCGGCCGATGGCGCCGCGCATCGAGCGCACCACATGCAGGTTGCTCGGCGTGCCGTCACTGCTGAAACCGGCGCGGTGGCTCTTCCACTCGGGCACGTCGGCTAGCTGGGTACGCACCAGGTTCGGCAAGGCCAGATCCTCGAAGAAAACCTGCAGGAACTCTTCCTTGCTCAAGGCAAAGCTGAAGTCGTCCTCGCCCTCACCCTGGTCGCTGGCCTGGCCCTTGCCGCTGCCACCGCCCTGCCCCCCCTGCGGGCGCTTGATGCGGTCGCCGCGCAAGTACTCCTGGTTGCCGGGATGCACCACGTCGCGGATGCCACCCGAGCCGTGGTGAAACACCGGCTCGGACAAGTCCTTTTTCGGGATACGCACTTCTTCGCCGCGCTCCAGGTCGCGGATGCCGCGGCCATCGACCGCGCGGCGCACCGCTTCCTTGATCTTGTCCTTGTAGCGGCGCATGAAGCGCTCGCGGTTGCCGATGGACTTGTTCTTGCCAGCCAGCCGCCGATCAATGATCGATTGAAGTGCCATGGTGTGAGGTCAGCAGGTGGAATCAAGCAGACGCCGTGGCACCGGCTTTGCCGGGCCGCTGGCGGCGCCCCCTTGAGGGAGAGCGCCGAAGGCGCTACGGAGGTGGGTCATGAACTCTTGCGCACCCGCAGGTACCACTCGCACAGCAGGCGCACCTGCTTGGGCGTGTAGCCCTTGGCCACCATGCGGGCGACAAAGTCCTCATGCTTCTTGGCCTCGTCGGCGCTGGCCTTGGCGTTGAAGCTGATGACCGGCAGCAGTTCTTCGGTGTTCGAGAACATCTTCTTTTCGATCACCACGCGCAGCTTCTCATAGCTGGTCCAGACCGGGTTGTTGCCCTGGTTGTTGGCGCGCGCGCGCCGCACGAAGTTGACGATCTCGTTGCGGAAATCCTTCGGATTGGAGATGCCGGCCGGTTTCTCGATCTTCTCCAACTCGCCATTCAGGCTGCCGCGGTCGAAGACCTCGCCGGTGTCAGTGTCGCGGTATTCCTGGTCCTGAATCCAGTAGTCGGCGTAGGTGACGTAGCGGTCGAAGATGTTCTGGCCATATTCGGAATAACTTTCGAGGTACGCGGTCTGGATCTCCTTGCCGATGAACTCGGCGTACTTCGGCGCCAGCTGCTCCTTGATGAAGCCGGTGTACTTTTGTTCCAGCTCGGCGGAGAACTGCTCACGCTCGATCTGCTGCTCCAGCACGTACATCAGGTGCACCGGGTTGGCGGCGATTTCAGCGCTGTCGAAGTTGAAAACCTTGCTCAGGATCTTGTAGGCGAAGCGGGTGCTGATGCCGCTCATGCCTTCGTCGACACCGGCGTAGTCGCGGTACTCCTGGTAGCTCTTGGCGCGCGGGTCGGTGTCTTTCAGGTTCTCGCCGTCGTAGACCTGCATCTTGGAGTACAGCGACGAGTTCTCGGGTTCCTTCAGCCGCGTGAGAATCGCGAACTGGCTCATCATCTTCAAGGTGCCGGGTGCGCACTTGGCCTTGACCAGCGAGCTGGAGTTGATCAGCTTCTCGTAGATCTTGACTTCTTCGCTGACCCGCAGGCAGTACGGCACCTTGACGATGTAGATGCGGTCGAGGAAGGCCTCGTTGTTCTTGTTGTTGCGGAAGGTCTTCCACTCGCTCTCGTTGCTGTGCGCAAGCACGATGCCGTCGAACGGGATCGCGCCGAAGCCTTCGGTGCCCTTGAAGTTGCCTTCCTGGGTGGCGGTGAGCAGCGGATGCAACACCTTGATCGGTGCCTTGAACATCTCGACGAATTCGAGCAAGCCCTGGTTCGCCAGGCACAGGCCGCCGGAGAAGCTGTAGGCGTCCGGGTCGTCTTGCGCATAGGTTTCGAGCTTGCGGATGTCGACCTTGCCGACCAGCGCGGAGATGTCCTGGTTGTTTTCGTCGCCCGGCTCGGTCTTGGACACGCCGACCTGCCTGAGCACACTCGGAAAGCGCTTCACGACCTTGAACTTGCGGATGTCGCCGCCGAACTCTTCGAGCCGCTTCACGGCCCACGGGCTCATGATGCGCTGCAGGTAGCGCTTCGGGATGCCGTACTCTTTTTCGAGCA
>JAYVDE010000640.1:0-3112 GCA_043749575.1 Burkholderiaceae bacterium
CCTCAAAGCCATGCAGGCCGGCAAGTTGCAGATCTGGCGGGTGGGCTCGTCGGCCAGCCAGCTGGATGGGCAGGGCGCGTTCCAGCGGCTGTACGGGCCGTCGGCCGGCTCGGCCAACTTGTCGCGCTTTCGCCTGCCCGAATACGACGCGCTCTACCAGCGCATGTCGGCATTGCCCAACGGGCCCGAGCGCGACGCCTTGTTCTTGCAGGCCAAGCGGCTGTCGGCGGTGTATGCGCCTTACAAGCAGCATGTGCACCGGGTCTACACCGACATGACCCAGCCCTGGCTGATCGGCTACCGCCGGCCGCTGTTTGGCAACCGCTGGTGGCATTTGGTCGACATCGACAACAGCCTGAAGCCGGCGCCCTGATGCGCAGATGCGCTGACGGTAGATGCGCTGCGGTGCTGCGCTGCTGAGGCGCTGAATGCACTGGGCGCCTCGCGGCGCCCGGGTTCAAGCGGATGCGGCGCGGCCGCCGCGGCCCGTCACTTCTTTTTCTTGCTGCGGTCGGCCACCACGGTGGTGATCGGGGCCGACAGCGCGCCCGGCGACAGCGGCTTGGACGTGCCGTCGTCCTTTTTCGGTTTTTTCGCTTCCTTGGTGGTGCGCTGCTGACTCTTGGCCATGGGGCTCTCCTGGTTGGGGGGTTCACGCCGTTGCGGCGCGGCGGTCGACCTGCGCGGTGCGGCGACGGCGCATTGTCAACCCCTGCGCTGACCACCGCTGCGCTGCTCGGTCAACGCGGGCCGCTGTCGCCTGGCGGACCCGGTGGCCTCGGCGGGCGATGCCACACTGCGCCGCATGAATCTCCAAGCCCCTATTTTGTTGCTCGCCGACCCGATCATGGTCGCGCCGCTGGTCGCCGCGATCAGCGCCCAGGCCCCTGAGTTGACGCTGCTGCCCTACAGCCGCGCACTTGACGACGCCACGCTGGCGACCATTGAAGTCGGGCTGGGCTGGCGCTTTGCGCCCGGCGTGGCGGCGCGGCTGCCGGCGCTGCGCTGGGTCTGCTCGATGGCCGCCGGGGTCGAGAAGCTGTTGGTGCCCGACTTGGCGCCCCCAGTGGCGGTGTCGCGCATGGTCGACCCCGGCCAGGCGCTGGGCATCGCCCAGTTCGTTGCGCTGATGGCGCTGTACCAGGTTCGTGGCCTGGCCCGCTACGAGGCCCAGCAGCTGCAGCGCGACTGGCTGCGCCACCCGATGGGCGCGTCGCATGCGAAGGTGCTGGTGCTGGGCTGGGGCAGCGTGGGCCGGGAATGCGGCCGGGTGCTGGAGGCGCTGGGCTTCACGGTGAGTGGCTGGCGGCGCAGCAGCGGGCCGCTGCACGCCGCGCTGGCCGACGCCCAGATCGTCGTCAACGCCTTGCCGCTGACGCCGCAGACCGACGGCCTGCTCGATGCCGCGGCCTTTGCCGCGATGCCCCCTGGCGCGTACCTGGTCAACATCGCCCGTGGCGGCCATGTGGTCGAGGCCGACCTGCTGGCTGCGGTGCGATCAGGCCACCTGGCCGGTGCCGCGCTGGACGTGCAGGCCACCGAGCCGATGACCGCTGCCGACCCGCTGTGGGACCAGCCCGGCATCACCATCACGCCGCACATCGCCGGGCAATCCTCACCCGAGGTGGTGGCGGCGCAGTTCATCGCCGCCCTGCGCTGCTTCCAGGCCGGCCAGCCGCTGCCCAACCCGGTCGACCGCCAGCTGGGCTACTGAGACCGCCGCAAGGCCACCGCCTTGCGGCCCGAGCGGGCCGGCGTGCTTTCGGCGTGGGCTCAGCGCCACAGCGGCAGATGCGAAGCGGCGTTGCGGCCGCTTCAACTGACCAGGGCGACGATCTGCGCGGTGGCCAGCGCACCCGATTGGCGGCGCTGTTCGACCCCGGCCTGCAGCCGCACCAGCGTGGGGATGCTGCGGATCGCGAAGCGCGCCGAGGTCGCGGGGCTGGCGTCGCTGTTGACCTTGGCCAGCAGCGCGCGGCCTTTCAGCTGCTGCGCCGCGGCGGCAAATTGCGGCGCCATCTGGCGGCAAGGCCCGCACCAGGGGGCCCAGAAGTCAACCAGCACCGGCAGGCTACTCTTCTGCACAAATGCTTCGAAGTTGCGGTCATCCAGCTCGACCACATCGCCGGCCAGCAGCGGGCGGTGGCAGCGGCCGCAGTCGGGGTCGTCGTGCAGGCGCGCGACCGGCAGCCGGTTGACGGCGCCACAGTGGGCGCAGCTGATGTGGTGGGTGTCCATGAAACCCTAGTTGGGTTCAAGCGCGCGGCTTTCAAGCGGCCCGCGCCAGGCAGTCCGGGCGACTTGAGGCCCGCAGCGGCCTGACGGAGCGGCCGCTCGGCCGATCTCAGCCGACCGCCACCGGAGCGGCCGGTTTCAGCCGGTTTCGAGCGCCAGCCGGGCGGCCACGGCGTCGCCGACCTGCTGCATGAAAACACGCACCCGGGCGGTCTGGCGCAGGTCGGGGTGGGTCAGCATCCACACCGGCACGTCGAGCTCCGGGATCACCTCCGACACCGCCACCAGGTCGGGCTGGCGGCTGGCCATGAAGGTCGGCAGGATGCCCACCGCCACGCCGGTGTGCAGCATCGCCGCCACCGCGTTGAAGATGTCGACCCGCAGCCGCACCTGCGCCTGGACCAGGTGCTTGCGCATCCACTGGTCGTAGACGCGGGCCTGGCTGTCGCGCTCGAAGGCGACCCACGGCGCGTCGCGCAGCAGCGCGGCCAGCGGCTGCACGGTTTGCGGCAGGCCGGGCGCACCGCGCCGCGCATAGACCCGGCAGTGGGTGGCGCCCAGCGGCCGGCCCACCAAATGGTCAGCCACTTGCAGGCTCAGGCGCAGCGCCACATCGGCCTCGCGCCGGGCCCACGACGCCGATTCATCGGCATGGCGCCGGCTCAGGTCGACCAGAAAGGCGTTCTCCACGACCTCGACCTCGATCCCCGGATAGCTGCGTGCAAAGTCGGCCAGCGGCTCGGGCAGCAGGTGCTCCATCACCACGAAGGCGGTGGTCACGCCGGTGTGTCGGAGCCGGAGCTCAACTGGAAGGAAGTCGCGGCCTACCGCGACTGGATGATCCGCAATCTCGACGACTCCGGTGCCGTCGCCGGCT
>JAYVDE010000641.1:0-3110 GCA_043749575.1 Burkholderiaceae bacterium
ATCACCTGCACTATTCTCTACCATCTTTATTGTTTGGTTGGCAACTTTTACACCCGACATGGAGTAAGCCCAAAGCCCGCCGCTGTTTGTCGATTTCCATGTTCTGGTCGAAGAGCTGCAGAAGATCGTGCGCGGCCAGCCGCCGCTGTCGCCGGCGATCGCGCGCCGCTTGCTGACCCATTTCCGCCAGGGCCGCGGCGATGGCCGTGCACCGGATTCCGGCTTCAGCTCGACCCAGGATTTCGCGACGCTCAGCGCACCCGTGCCGATCGGCAAGCCGCCCGACCATGAGCGCCTGACTCCGCGCGAGAGTGAAGTACTCACCTACCTGAGCAAGGGCTTCACGATCAAGGAAATTGCCAGCTTGATGGGCATCAAGTGGTTTACTGTCAACGACCACATCAAATCCATCTACAAGAAGCTCAACGTGTCGAGCCGCGCCGAAGCTGCGGTGCTGGCCACCAAACAAGGCCTGGTCTGATTTTCTGACCCCATGCCGTCCGCCACGCGCGCCCAGGCCGACCCCACGGCCCGCGATTCGCGCCTAGAAGAAGCCTGGGTCGACGCGGCGCTGGTTGACCGCCGCAGACACCGGTCCCGCGCGCCCGTTGACCGCGCCCGCAGCCTGCTGCTGCTGGGCCTGATCGGTGCCGCGACGGTGGTGGTGTGGCTGTGGCTGCTGGCCGTCGAACCGCACTGGCCGCTCGACTGGCGCGCGGCTGACGGTGGCACGGTCGAACTGGCGCACAGCAGCGACCCCGCGCTGACACCGTGGATCGGGCGCCGGCTGGTGGCCCTGGTGCTGCCCGATGGCCAGGCACTCGCGGCCAGTGCAGCCCTGCTGCCGCGGTCGCCACGGTGGATCGTCGATGACGCCGAGCGAGCGCAGTGGCAAGCCGTCAACCAGCGCGTGAGCCAAGCCGTCCACCAGCCCTCGGTCACGCTGCGCTTCGACGGTGCCGCCGACCAGCTGCTGGCACCGCGCCCACGGGGCATCGCCGGCCTGGGCCCCGTATGCTGGCTGCTGTGCACGCTGGCCCTGGCGCTCTACCTGGCCGGTGCGGTGGTGGTACTCACCGGGCCCGGGCTGCCGGCCTGGCTGTATGGCGGGCTGGCCTGGTCGCAGAGCCTCACCCTGCTGCTGATCGGCGCTGAATCGCTGCCGGGCATGGGCTTGCCTGTGGGCCTGGTGCAGTTCGGCCTGCCCTTGCGCCTGCTGGCCGACGCCACCGCGGCGGCAGCACTGGTGCATATGGTGCTGGTCTACCCGCGCGGGGCGGCGCAGGTGCGCTGGCTGGCAGCGCCAGTCTGGGCCCTGGCCGTGGGCGGCACGGCCTGCGCATTGTGGTGGTCACTGTCCGGTCTCTGGTGGGCCGCTCAGATGCTGGCCATGGCCTTGGGGCTGACGGCAGCGCTGGTGCTGGGCTGGCCCGGGCAGGTGGCCAGCGGGCCGCTGTCACGCCAGTTCCAGCGCCTGGTTCTGGTGCTGGTGGGCACCGGCTCGTTGGCGCTGTTGAGCGGAGCCGTCGCCATGGCCAACCAGGGTGGCGGGCTACAGCATCGCCTGGCGACGATCGGTTCGGTCCTCTGGTCGGTGTTTTTCGCCGGCTTGCTGGTCCTTGGGCCTTTCGTCTCGAACTCGCGGCAGGTGCTGCGTGAATTCATCGTGCTGGTCGGTGTCAGCGCCGTGGCGATGTCGCTCGGCCTGCTCTCGCTGAGCCTGCTGGCGCTCGGCACCGTGGCGGCGCTGGTGCTGACGCTGCTGGCCTCGCTCACGGTCTATGTGGCCGCCCGGCCATGGATACGCGGCCACCTGGCCGGCACGGCCACGCTCAGCGGTGAACGCATGTTCGACAGCTTGTACCGCGCCGCGCGCGAACTGGAGCAAAGCCCAGACCAGGCCGACCGCCTGCTCGCTGCCCTGCTGAGCGAGGTTTTTGAACCGCAGGAGGTGACGCACAGTGCGCTGCCGGTCTCGCGCATCCGGGTCGCGGCCGACGGTTCCACCCTGGTCGTGCCGATCGGCCGGCTGTACCACCCTGATCCCAGCGGCGACCCATCACCGACGGCCAGCGCCGCCATCGTGCTGCGCCACGCCGGGCGCGGCCGGCGCTTGTTCACCCAGGACGACCAGCAGCTCTGTGAACGGCTGATGGACCAGCTGCGCCGCGCCGTGGCCTACGACCGCGCGGTCGAGCAAGGCCGAACAGAAGAACGCACCCGCATTGCCCAAGACCTGCACGATGACATCGGCGCCCGCTTGCTGACCCTGATGTACAAGGCCGCCGACCCCGATATCGAGGAGTACATCCGCCACACGCTGCAAGACTTGAAGACGCTGACGCGCGGTCTAGCAGCGTCAAACCATCGGCTGTCACACGCCGCTGCCGAATGGAAAATCGACATCACCCAACGGCTGAACGCCACGGGCTGTCAGCTGCAATGGGATTTTTCGGCCGACCGTGACATCACCTTGTCGGTGGTGCAGTGGTCGGGCCTGACGCGGGTATTGCGCGAACTGGTCAACAACATCATCACCCATGCGCAGGCGAGCCAGGTCGAGATCCAGGCGCGGCTGGAGCGCGGGCAGTTGTCGCTGCAGGTGGTTGACGACGGCATCGGTCGCTCACCCGAAGGCTGGTCGCACGGCCTGGGCCTGGGCGGAGTGCGTAAACGGGTCAAGCTGCTGGGTGGCCAGGTGCAGTGGCGCGAGCGCAGCGGCTGCGGTATCCGGTGCGAGGTGCGGGTGCCCTTCAACGAGGCCGCCCCATGAAGGGGGCGCGTTCGCTGCACTTTGGGGTGGTTCTCGATACTGTGCGAGCCCACGAGAGTCCGGCCTGACAGGATCGAGGCGCCCTGCTGAACCAACCGCAACGGGTTGAAAGGGGCTGGCTGACGCAAATCACCGAAATCAAGCTCACCATTTGTCGACGCATGACGGATGAGGCTTGACGGGTCAGCCAGCGCGGTAACTGAGCGTGCCGCCAACGCGGTGCCTGATGGTGCTCAGCGCGGCCTGGGTCAAAATCCGGCGATGGAAACACCCGGCAACCTGATCGTCGTGGCCGCGCCCAGCGGGGCCGGCAAGTCCAGCTTGGTCAAGGCCTTGC
>JAYVDE010000642.1:0-3109 GCA_043749575.1 Burkholderiaceae bacterium
AAACCACAGCCATAGCCCCGCTATGGCGAGGATTTGCAACGCCGCAGACCGCCCAAAACAGGGCTGACCGCGCCGCGAGGGACTTGTTCAGCGTTGCCATAGGCCCAACTCCCCAACTCCCGGCGCCCCCGCGCGGGCTTCAGACCTCGAGCCACTCCTTGCGCACATCGTCGCTGGCCTTAAGGTCGGCCGCGCTGCCCTCGAAGACGATGCGGCCATGGCCCATCACGTAGAGCCGCTTGGAGATCTTCAGCGCGATGGTCAACTTTTGCTCGACCAGCAAAATGGCCACGCCACGGGCGGCGATGCGCTCCAGCAGGTTCGACACCAGATCGACCATCTTGGGCGCCAGGCCCTCGGTGGGCTCGTCGATCATCACCAGGTCGGGGTCGCCCATCAGGGTGCGGCAGATGGTCAGCATCTGCTGCTCGCCGCCCGACAGCACGCCGCCCGGCGTGTCGGCGCGCTCCAGCAGGCGCGGGAACAGCTCGAACATGTCCTCGATGCGCCAGCGCCCGCCTGGTTTGGTGGACTTCATGCCCAGCACCAGGTTCTCGCGCACCGTCAGGCCGGGAAAGATGTCGCGGTTCTCAGGCACGTAGCCCAGGCCGCAGCGCGCGATCTGATGAGATTTGAGGCCGATCATTTCGCGGCCCTTGAAGACCACCGAGCCGGTGCGGTCGACCTCGCCCATGATGGCTTTGATGGTGGTCGAACGGCCCACGCCGTTGCGTCCCAGCAGCGAAACGATCTCGCCCTCGCCGACGTTGAAATCCACCCCTTGCAAGATGTGGCTCTTGCCGTAGTAGGCGTGCAGGTCTTTGACCTCAAGCATGTTCATGTTTGCCCCTCGTCGGCGGTGATACCGCCGCCGGTCCCCCCAGGGGACGCGGGCCGGCTTGGGAGCGGCCCGGCGCTCGGCCCTTCCGCCTCCGCGGCCGGTGCGCCCAAATAGGCCTCTTGCACCGCCGCGTTGCCGCGGATGCGCGGCGGCGTGTCGGTGGCGATCACCTGGCCGTAGACCAGCACCGAGATGCGATCAGCCAGGTCGAACACCACGCTCATGTCGTGTTCGACGATGACCAGAGTCTTGCCCTCGCTGACCTTGCGGATCAGCGCCACCGCATGCTCGGTCTCTGATCGGCTCATGCCGGCGGTGGGTTCGTCGAGCATGATCACATCGGCTCCGCCAGCGATGGTGATGCCGATCTCCAGCGCACGTTGCTCGGCATACGACAGCACACCCGCCGGCACATCGCGGCGGCCGCTCAAGTTGATCTGCTCGAGGATGGCCTCGCTGCGCTCACGGGCCTCGCGGGCCCGCTCGACCAGGTGCCAAAACGAATACTTGTAGCCCAGCGACCACAACACGCCGCAGCGGATGTTCTCGAACACCGACAGGCGCGGAAAGATGTTGGTGACCTGGAAGCTGCGCGACAAGCCCCGGCGATTGATCATGTACGGCGGCAAGCCGTTGATCGATTCGCCCTTCAGCAGCACCTGGCCCGAGCTGACCGGGAAGCGCCCGCTGACGAGGTGGAAGGTGGTCGACTTGCCGGCGCCGTTAGGTCCGATCACGGCGTGGCGTTCACCCTGGCGCACCTCCAGGTTGAGGCCGCGGATGATTGGCGTGGCACCGAAACTCTTGTGGACGTCGATCAGTTGCAGCGCTGGTGTGGCCGGGGTGACCGGGGTGGTGGGCGTGGTGGGGGTGCTCATGCTCAGGCCCGTGCTCATGCTGCGGTCCGCTTGTTCAAGGCGTCTTGCCGGGCACTGTGAAAAGCCTCGGACACCCGGGGTGACAGCCGCTTGAGCAGCAGCCCGCCCGACACCAGCAACACCGGGATGGCGACCCAGACGGCCAGGCCATCGGCGTCGAAGGCCACGCCCAGCAGGCGCATCGCAGGGCCGTCACTGGCCTTGACCAGCAGGTGGTGGCTGGTCTCGACCAACAACACGCCGCCGACAAACAGCATCGCCGCTGGCCCGGCCACCAGCCCGTAGGCCGGCAGCACGCGGCGGAAGGTGCCCGCCGACAGCAGCGGCCCGTGCATCAGCAGCAGCCCACCCAGGCCCCAGGGCGCGTACATCACCACCACCACGAACATCATGCCGACGTACAGCTGCCAGGCGCCGGTGTAATCCGACAGCGAGATCTGCAGCAAGGTCATCAGCACCGCGCCGATGATCGGGCCGATGAAGATGGCCACGCCGCCGATGTAGGCCATCAGCAGCACCGCGCCCGAGGGCACCGCACCGACCACGCTGGAGGTGACGATCTCGTAGTGGATCGCGGCCAGCCCACCGGCCACACCGGCAAAAAATCCCGAGACGCAGAAGGCGATGAACCGCACCATCTGCGTGCTGTAGCCGACGAACTCGGCGCGCTCGGGGTTGTCGCGCACGGCGTTGCACATGCGGCCCAAGGGCGTGCGGGTGAAGAGGTACATCGCGGCCATGCACAGCAGACACCAAGCGGCGATCAAGTAGTAGACCTGGATCTGCGGCCCGAAGCTGATGCCGAACAAACGCAGCGTGGCGGTGCGGCTGGTGGAGATGCCGCCCTCGCCGCCGAAGAAGCCACGCAGGATCAGCGAGCAGGCCGCTACCAGTTCACCGATGCCCAGCGAGATCATCGAGAACGCCGTGCCGGCGCGCTTGGTCGAGACCCAGCCGAACAGGATCGCAAAGCTCAGGCCGGTGAGCCCGCCGACGAGTGGCAGCAACGGCAAGGGGATCGGCCACTTGCCGGCGCCAATCACGTTGAGGGCGTGGGCGGTCATGAAGCCGCCCAAGCCGTAGTACACCGCGTGGCCGAAGGACAGCATGCCGGTCTGGCCCAGCAGCATGTTGAACGACAGCGCAAAGATGATGGCGAAACCCATCAGGCTCATCATCGTGATCGCGGCGCCGCTGCTGAAGACATACGGCAGCACCAGCAGCACCGCCGCGGCGACGATCCAGGGCAACAGGTAGGTTTGGCGGTTCATGGCTGTCGGCTCATGGGTGTTGGCTCATGGGTGTCGGCTCATGTGTCGCGGTCGCCCATCAGGCCCTTGGGCCGGAAGATCAGCACCAGCACCAGCAGCATGTAGGGGATGATCGGCGC
>JAYVDE010000643.1:0-3107 GCA_043749575.1 Burkholderiaceae bacterium
GGCGTTGCAAATCCTCGCCATAGCTGGGCTATGGCTGTGGTTTGCGCCTTGCAGCCCATCCCAAACCAGGGCGCCCACACGCGCGAGGACTTGTTCAGCATTGCCCTATGCCGCGTGGGGAAACGCCAGTGTCTCGATGACGGCTGGCACGTACCAGTCCTCGTCGATCACAGGCCAGTGCAGCCCCAGGCCGCAGTCCACGATCTCGACCCGTTCGCAGTCATCCGGCGACGCCGCTGCCAGCCGGGTCGAGAACGAACGCGGCACCTGAACACTCCAGCCCGACGCCAGGTCGATCTCGACCCGGTCGCGGGTAGGCAAGTACCGCGCGGCAATCGCACGAGGCGTCAGCAAGCTTTGTTGGCCGGTGGTGCGCGCGGCGGCAATCTGCGCGTCATCGGCGGCATCTGCGGTATTGGATGGCTCAACCATGATGCTTGTTCCATGCTTGCAGCAGTTCGGATTGCCGGGCCCTCGCGATCTGCAAAACCGCGCGAACCTGGGAATTGCTGAGTGGCCCGCGCACGGCGCGCAAAGACAGCGGTTCGATCAGCAACTCAACCGCACCACCATGCCCGAGCACATGAATGTGAGGCGGCGCATGGTCATGCACGTAGATCATGAAACGAAACCCCGCTTCGTTGAAGATCGTCGGCATGTTGCAGTGTAGAAGCAGCGGCCCCAACCAACTGATTGCATCGTCGGGGGGGTAACGTGGCAGGGCATACGGTCATCTGACGGGCGACCTTCGTGCTCGGCAGGGGAACGTGGGGTCAGGTCTTGCACTTCTCACCGCCCCCACCCTCAATCTCCGCCGTCGCGATAGGCCTGATCAGCCGGGACAGCTACAGGCTCAGCTCGCGTGCAAACGGCGCCGTCGAACTCTATGCAATGGCGGCGCAACATGTGAATACATTCGCGCGGGTGGGTGCGAAAGGCAAGACCTGACCCCCGGCTTCCCGTGACCCCCGGCTTCCCGTGACCCTCGGCTTCCCGAGCTCGAGCTTGGCGCGCAACTGGCCGGCATTTCCAGCGCGCGCTGACCGGCGTTTGAGTGGCAGACCTTGGCTTTGGCCGCAGTGGCAATGCCGCGGCGATGCCTGACAGGCCGCCTGCACGCGCGCTTGCAAGGGCGCCGACTCTGGCCGCCGGAGTCAGCGCAGAGGCTGCCAACTCCGTCACGTCGGCAAATTTGACAGTCCGACCAGGCGGGCACCCACGCCACACCCGGGCGCACAAGCCAAGTGCTTGATTGCATGGGATTTTCTGCTATCCGCGGTTGCGGGGATCGGAAATTGCCAACAGTTGTCACGCGCGCCGCGCCACTGGGGCCTGCCTGCTTTAGTCACAACTCGCAAGAACATCATATGAAAGCTTGGATGAAGGGGCCTCGTGGGGCAAGCAGCGATGGCGAGCCCCGTTTACTACGCCTATTCGTACACCGGCAACGGAGTCGCCAGCGCCGGCATCATGACCGTGGACGGCGTGCTTACCGGCGGCCACTACAACATCCTGGGTATGCAGGGCAGCCGCAACGCCAGCACCATTGGCAGCATGTTGGCCGCTGGCGCGCTGGGCGGCAATGACAACCGGCTATTTCCGGCCGGGGCTTTCGTTGACACGGCCGACTTCTCGTTCACGGCAGGCAGCGGGCAATACAACGTCGGCAACGCGGCCGTGGCCTGCGGCAGCGCTTCGCTGTATGGCGAGTCGCCGACCGGCACGTGCGGCGACCTGGTGGGTGTTTCGCTGGACGTGGCGCTATTCACGCCGCAGGCCGGCGCCAGCTACTTCTCGTACTCCTACACCGGCAACGGCGTCGCCGCCGCCGGCATCTTCACCACATCCGGATCGGCGGGCGGCCCGTACACTATCACCGGCATCACGGGCCAACGCAACGGCCTGGACATCACCGCCTTGCTGGCTGCCGGCGCGCTGGGTGGCAATGACAACCTGCTGGACCCGGGTGAACCGTATGTTGACGGTGCGGGCTTTTCCTATGCCGTGGGTGCCGCACGCTTCAACGTCGGCAATGCCAATACGGCCTGCGGAACGACGGCCATCTACGGTGAGTCGCCCACCGGCAGCTGTGGTGATCTGGTATCCGTGGCCATGAACCTGACGGCCCTGAGCGTGCCGGCTCCCGAGCCGCAGAGCGTGTTGCTGGTCGGGCTGCCACTCGCCGCTGCGGCAGCGGCGCGGCGTCGGCGCGCCTGAGCCCGGGGTGGGCGCCGCACGGCTTCGTGCGGCGCCGCCTCGCTGACCGGAGTGACGTGCTGGCGGCGCAGCGCAAGTCGCAAGTCTTCGTTAGCGGATGCAGTGCGCGCCGCCCGCTTGAAGTCCAATAAGGGCATGGACACCCACCCGAGCACCGCCGCCCGCCTGATGGAGCTGGAAATCAAGTCCAGCTATGCCGAAGACCTGCTCGACCGCCTGAACGATGTCATCGTGCGCCAGCAAGCGCAGATCGATCTGCTGCTGCGTGAAGTGACGCTGCTGCACCAGCAGCTGCAGGCCGGTGACTTAGCGGCCTTGCCCAGCCTGAGAGACGAACTGCCGCCGCACTACTGAGCCGAGAGGATAGGCCGCTCAAACGCCCTTTTTCCGCCCTTCTTCCTTGGCGACCAGGGAAACAGGCCCGTTAGTCGAGGCTCTGATCGGTGTCTTTGTGGTCGACGGCGGCCGAACGAGTGCCGATGACGGGGCAGAACATGCACATCAGAGGGCTGGGTTACGGGTTTATCCGCGCGATCTGGCGCCGTTGCTTCGGTCCTGAGAAGCACAGACGCAGGCGAACCCCGCGGCCCTGGGCGCCGGGCCACCTGAACGGTGATGGGTCGGGAGGGTCAGGCCGCGTACAGCTGCGACCCACGGGCAGGCGCACGCGGCGGTGCACGGGCCTGCAACCCCAGGTGCATGAGGATCTTCTCGATCACCGGCTGTTCCAAGATGGCACCGATGATCTTCAGCTCACCGCCGCAGCTCGGGCAGTGCGCCAGGTCGATCTCGAAGACGCGCTTGAGCAGCCTGGCCCAGCTCAGCCGCACCGGGCGATGGTGCGCACAGTGCGCCTCGCACTCGGCAGGTGGCGCTAGCTGCGCGGGCGC
>JAYVDE010000644.1:0-3106 GCA_043749575.1 Burkholderiaceae bacterium
ACCGGTCGACCGGGCTGTGAAACCCAAAGGCCTAGACGCCGCTCTCGAAGCGGATGCTGGCCAGCGCCACGGTGTTGCCACCGCGCCGGCGGGCTTCGACCAGCGCCGCCGAGCAGGCCGCCACCAGTTCGGCGTGGTCGTGCGCGGTGTGTGGAAAGCTGGCCACGCCGGTTGCCACGGTGAAGCCGAGTTCCTCGCCGTCGAGCATGACGATCTGGGTGGCGCACTGGCGGCGCAGCCCTTCCATGCGCGCGTGCGCGGTGGCCAGGCCCACGCCCGACAACAACACCGCGAAGTGGTCGTCGTCGATGCGGCAGGACGCGTCCATCGCGCGCGTGTTGCCCCGCAGCAGCCGGCCCATCGCCTCGCAGATGCGATCACGGGCCCGATCACCCAGCGCCCGCGCACGCTCGTTGCCGGCGTCGAGCGCCATGTAAACCAGTGCAAATTCACGGTGCTCGCGGGTCGACAGATCAAGCTCGCGGCGCATCTGGTCGTCGAAATGGGCGCGGCTGTTCAGGCCGCTGGCCTGGTCGCGCAGGCCTTGATCGGCCAGTTCTCGGCGCAGTTGGTCGTTGGCCTTCTGCTGCTGTTCGAGTTGGTCGAGCGCGGCCCGCAACTGGGTTTCACGTTGGCGCTGGCCCGCGGTGTCCTGCCAGAGGCAACACAGCAAGCGCCGGCCGCTGGCCGCTGTTACCACACGCAGCACCTGAAACTCGCGCCGCCCCCCGCCCAGCCATTCAAACCGGTGATCGCTGGTCAGCTGCTGGCCCTGCGCCAGCGCGGTGTGGTCGGCCGACCGCAACAACGCGGCGGTGCCGGGGTCGACCAGATCGGCGTCGGTGTGGCCCAGCACCTGGTCGAGCGAGCGGTCGAACAGGCGCAGCAGCGCTGGGTTGGCCAGCAGGTAACGGCCGTCGTCAGCAGACTTCACGCCGATGCCCAGGCCCAGCGGTTCGGCCCAGGCCAGCAACGCCCGGGCCAGCGGGGCATCCATCGCCGAGAGATCACCCAAGGCCGTGGACAGAGTGCCGAATCGCTCGCTTGCCGGGGTGCTGGCGGTCATGGCAACGCTGATGAGGGTGGTGGGTCGGTAGGGTGCCGAGGTGCGCGACAAACGGATTCTGGGGACCGCTCTGGCAGCCGGCAAGCAAACATCCCGGCGCCCCCCTAAGACGGATGATACCCAGCGGCTGCAGTCTGATCGGCACGGCAAAAGCTCAGGAAACGGCAAAAATGCTCGGTACTTCCGGGTCTCTAAAACCCCTCCAACGGGCCGTTGCGCGGCCCGGCGCTGCCGCCGGCCCGGTGCTAGCCGAGCAGCACCTGCATGCTGTGTTCATAGAGCGAGGTCAGCTGGTCGAAGCTGTTCGACAAGGCGTCGCTCTCGCGGGCCAGCACGCCGCGCCCGGCCACCGCATCGCCGCCGCCGGCCCGCCGCTGGCCGTCGAGCAGACGGTGCCACTGGCCGCGGGCCTGCGCCAGTGCGGCACGGATGCCTTCGCTGGCCAGCGGCGCCTGTTCCAGTGCCAGCAGCGCCGCTTCGAACGCCTGCACCGTCAGCACGGCAGCGGCCGTCTGTGCGGCCGCGGCGGCGTCGGGCAACACAGCGGCCAGCAAGGCCTGCTTGGCCAGCCGCTGTGACAGCATGCGCTGGCGGCCGCAGAGGTTGATCACCTGCAGCTTGCGCCGGCCGCTGGCGGCCTCCAAGGCCATGGTCAGCAGGTCGGCCTCGGCCAGCAAAGCCTCGGCGCGCCGCTCGGCTTCGTCGAGCTGCGAGATCCAGGCCGCGCCGCCCGGTGATCGCGACGCGGCTTCGTCACCGCTGCAGGCCTGCAAGGCCAGCCAGGCCGCGCGCGTGCCGGCCAGTTGCACGGCCACCCGTTCGGCCAGCGGCAGGCTGGCCAGGTGGTCCAGGTTGGCCTGCAGCCGCTGCGCCGTTTCGGCCAGCTGGTCGTCTGGCCGCGGCCGCGGCAGGCCGCGCAACACCAGGCCCTTGACGAAGCGCTGCGACTGCATGCGCAGCTGGCCGGCGCGGTTGACGGCGTCGGCGGCCTGGGCCGCTTCGATCAGCCCGCGCGAGACCTCGCCCACCCGCAGGTTGGCCTGCATCGACGCCGTGCGCAGCAGCGCGAAGGCATCAAGCTCGCTGAGCTGCTGGTGGCGCATCAGCACGCCTTTGGCGCGGTCGACCCACTTGCGTTCGTCCAGCCGCGCCTCGGCCGCGGCAGCGGCGGCTCGCAACGCCTGCTCATGGTCGAAGCGGGCCCGCGCCAGCGCCCAGGCTGCGGCCAGCATGGCCGGGTCGACCGGGCCGGGCAGCCAGGCCATGACGTGGCTGCGGATCAGCAGATCGCGATCAGTCGGCCACTCGGCAGCGCCGACCACCAGCACCGGGCGCGGTGCACTGCTGGCCAGCAGGTCCAGCGCAGCTTGCAAGGGCGCGTCCCAGCCAGAAGCGAGCAGGATGACCCCAAGCGGTGCAAGGCGGACGACTTCACGCACCAACATGTGGCAAGGCGTCGACCCGACCACGGCCAAGCCCCCCGCCTCAAGGCCTGCAGCCAGGTCTTGGCCCGCCTGCAGGGCCGCGGCGTCGTTTGCCGTCACGATCAACAGGGTCATCGCGTTGATGCGCCTGGGCGCCGGAGTTTCAAGGCACCGCACGATAACCGGCAAAGCCGCTGACGGGCCCAGGCCCGGGCGTCGGCAGGTGCTGGCACGGATGCTGCAATCTACCCGTTGTCAGGTGTGACGATGCACCTGGGCCGGGCACACCGGTCGCGCAAACCGACCCTGGGTTTGCAGCACGCGGCCCGGCCTGCGCTCACGCGGGCCGGGGCAGGACGGGCCGGTGAGCCCGGGGCCGGGTGTCTGCCCCGACTCTTCCTGCCACGCCACCCCCACCGACCGTTCCGGCCCCCCGGACAGCCCGCCCAGCGCGCACCGCGCACGGCTGCAATGACCAGCCGAAGCCAAGGAGAAACACCATGAAGAAGATGAAGCTGGTCCTGATCGGCAACGGCATGGCCGGTGTGCGCACGCTCGAAGAGCTGTTGAAGATCGCGCCCGACCTCTACGACATCACGGTTTTCGGCGCCGAGCC
>JAYVDE010000645.1:0-3103 GCA_043749575.1 Burkholderiaceae bacterium
CCAGTTTGCTGGCCAAAGCCTTGCAGCTCAACCCGACCGAACCGGCGCCCCGCCTGCTGCTGATCGATCAATACCTGGATCAACGCGACTTCAAGGCCGCGCTGGCTGCGGCGCAAGAGGCCTCCACCGCGCTGCCCGACCGGGCCGACCTGGTCGATGCGCTGGGCCGCGCCCAGATGACGGCGGGCGACAGCCAGCAGGCCATCAACACATTCAACAAGCTGGTGGTTTTGGAGCCGAAGTCAACACGCCCGTTGATGCGTCTGGCCAGCGTTCAGTTGACGGTCAACAACCCCGCTGCCGCCGAGCAGAACCTGCGCCGCGCCCTGGGCCTGGTGCCCAACTCGCTGCCTGCACAGCAGGCGCTGGTCAAGCTTGCGCAGGCCGGCAAGCGATTCGACGAAGCCGTGGCGGTGGCCCGCACCGTGCAGGAACAGCGCCCGAGTGAAACCACCGGCCACGACATGGAAGCGGCGACCGAAACCGCGCGCAACAACCGCGCCGGCGCAGTCGAGGTGTACCGCAGAGCCCTCAAGAAATACCCGGTGTGGATCATGGCTGTCAAGCTGCACACCGCCTTGCGCGGCGCACAGCAAGTGGACGAAGCCGACAGACTGGCTGCCCACTGGACGGCCGGGCACCCCAGGGACGTCGGATTTCTAGCCTACCTGGGTGACCTGGCCATGGTGCAAGGCCAGTACGACCAAGCCGAAAAGCACTTCAAGGCGGTCATCGCATTGCAGCCCAAGAACGCCGCGGCGCACAACAACGTAGCGATGATGATGGTCAAGCAGAACAAGCCCGGCGCGACCGCCTACGCCGAGCAGGCGCTCAAGCTGCATCCCAACACACCGGGGCTGATGGACACACTGGCGTCGGCACTTGCGGCCGAAGAACAGTTGCCGAAGGCGCTGGAAGTGCAAAAGCAGGCCGTGGTACTGGCGCCCAACGACCAAGTGCTGCACCTGAACTTGGCCAAACTGCAGATTCAGGCCGGCGACAAACCGGCGGCGCTGCTCGAACTGAAGGCGCTGGAGAAATTGGGCAATCAGTTCCCGGCGCACGCTGAGGTTTCGCGCCTGCTCAAAGCCTTGTGAAGGCGCTATCGCGACTTCTTGCCGTATCGCCACGGGTGCAGCCATGCCAAGCCACTGGACCGGCGCGGCCGATCATTGGCATGAACGTGCGACGGCCCTTGCAAGACCCATCGAACTGCCAAATTTTGTGAGCAGCGGCCATGTGTTGCTCACCGATTGCCCCGCGTGACCTGCTGCGGTCATGGCGTCCGCCGCGATCAGAGCCAGCGCAAAGCGACAGCCACCCCGGCCGGCGCGGCGTCCAGTGAGTGTCGGAGAGATTTACAGTCAGGCGTTCCGACGCGGTTAAAAATGCTTTATCCGGCGAGCTATGCCTTACAAAACAACAGCTTACGGCTCCTGGCACGCCATGTGCTTATCACTGACGTAACCGGGGCGATGGTCGCTGCTGGACACGAAAGGATTGGACAACATGCACAACTCACACAAGCTTCGCGCCCTCGCCATGGCAGTGGGCACGCTCGCGGCCATGTTCGCTGCGGCTCCCGCAAATGCCTACACCTACGGCGTGTCGTCGCTCGAAATCAAGGATCTGACGATCGCCATCACCGGTACCGGTGTCACCACGGCGGTCACTTCGTACTCATTCACGCTCAATGGGGACGCAGCGTTTCTTTCCAATGGCACCACGCAGGCGAACAGCAGTGCTTGCAGCACTGGCAGCCCGGCCAATTGCAGTTTGCCATTCCCGGCCAACCCGACGCTGGACGTCGCCCCGATCAGCGCGACCGGCTCGACGCCCGCGAATCGCCCGGCAAACAACAGCTTCGCTTTCATGGGTGCCGGCAGCGGCGGCAGCTACGCCAATGCCGATTCCGTGATCTGGAGTTCGGAGTTGCTCAACGCAGGCAACAAGACCCGCACCCAGCAAATATCCGAAGCGCTGTTGAATACCAATGATTTCGCGTCATCGAACTCCAAGGTTGGCTCGACAACCGGCTTGAACTTCAACTTTACCGTTTCGGGCGGCCCCGCAACGTTGAAACTCGACTTCATGGCGGACGCTGATCTGCGGGTGCAGAATACCAATCCCTCCTTCAATAACGGCACGGCCGACATCAACACCACCTTCACCCTGCGCAAGACAGGCGCCGGCGGCGGGAACGTTTCTTGGGCACCGGCTGGAACGGTGGCCAATAACTGCGCCATCACCACCATGGCCGGTGTGGCTTGCGTCGAAGACTTCGACGGCGAAAACCTGAATCAACAGGTTTCGACCGATGTGACGCCGGACACGCAAAGCAACAGCACGTTCAGCGCGGCTGCCGAATACTCGCGGTTCGGAATCACCATCAACAATTTGCTGGCGGGCACTTACTCGATCGTGTTGAATGCTGGCACTGGCGTCAGGCTTGAGCGCTTCGCAACGCCAGAGCCGGGTTCGCTGGCGCTGCTCGGCGTGGCACTGGCCGGCCTTGGATTTGCTACTTCGCGTCGGAAATCAAAGCAGGCATGATCGTTTGACCCTGACGCCGCTGCTGCGAGCGTCAGTGACCTCAAAAATGCGGGCCCCTACAGGCCCGCATTTTTCATTTCAGAACCAGGTGAACATGGCGCTCTGAAACTGAATGCGATACCGCAGGCCGGTTGGCCCGAACCCACGCAGCCAATTTTTGGTGTTGTTCAGGCAGCGAAGCGAAGATCCGAGTAGCCAGTCACGGATTTGCTTAATGCTGCAGCTGACTGTGGCTGATGGTCAATCAGCAGCGGGGATTTTCGAATCTTATCCAATATCGCGGCCAGCTGGCTGAGACTCAGCGTTGCTGGACAGGGATTCAGGCGACTGAAAAAATATAGCGTAGCCATCGAGCGCGGCCATCGAGCGCGGCTTTCATTCCAAATTTGCCAACCGTGCGCCTGCCGCCGGCACCCATTTGCGCGCTGGATTACCGCGCCAAGTCTCACCCGCCGGTATGCGCGCACCGGGCATGACATAACAACCGCCGATCAGGGTTGCGCCATCACCAATCTCGGTATCCGGAAAGACGACCGAATTGGCGCCGATG
>JAYVDE010000646.1:0-3087 GCA_043749575.1 Burkholderiaceae bacterium
CCTTGGTCGAGAACCAGCCCATGGGTCGCTCCTGCCTGCTTGTCGGGGTGCCCAGCATAGCGGCGGGGCCGCTAACCAGCGCCGGGCTCGGGATCGGGCGTGTGCAGCTCCCACGCCGCGATGAACATCGCCGCGATTGCCGGGCCCAGGATAAAGCCGTTGAGGCCGAACACCGCGATGCCGCCCAGCGTGGTGACCATCACCAGGGCGTCCGACATGCCGGTGTCCCGGCCTACCAGCAACGGGCGCAGCAGGTTGTCGACCACGCCGATGACCCCCACGCCCCAGGCCAGCAGCGCCAGGCCGGCGCCGGTCTCACCGGTGGCCAGCAAGAACAGCACCACCGGCCCCCACACCAGCGCCGCGCCGATCGCCGGCAGCAGCGACAAGCAGGCCATCAACACCGCCCACAGCAGGGCGCCGCGCACGTCGAGGACCCAAAATGCCAACCCGCCCAAGGCCCCTTGCAGCAGCGCGATCACCAGGTTGCCGCGCACGGTGGCGCGGATCACGGTGGTGAAGCGCGCGGCCAGCAGCCGCTTCTGGTCGTCGGCCAGCGGCAGCGCCCGGCGGATGGCCTGCGCCAGGCGGTCACCATCGCGGATCATGTAGAAGGCCAGGTAGAGCGTGATCGCCAGCATGGTGCCGAACTCGAAGGTGTTCTGGCCCAAATTGAACGCCTGCGCGGCGATGGTCTCGCTGGCCTGGCCCAGCGCGCTGGTCACACGGCGCTGCAGCGCATCGAAGTTGTCCAGGCCGATGCGCCCGAGCAGGCCGGTCACCACTTCGGGCAAGGCCTGGTACACGCCACGGCAGTGGCGCGCCAGGTCCAGCTCGCCGGACTGCAGGATTTTGAACAGCGCGGCGGCCTCGGCCGCCAGTGCGGTGGCGATCAGCGTCAGCGGCAGGATCACCAGCGCCGTGGCCAGGCCCAGCGTCAGCAGCGCGGCCAGCGTGCGGCGGCGCCGCAACCGGCGCAGCAACTGGCGCTGCACCGGCGCAAATATCAGGGCGATCACCGCGCTCCAGAGCAGCGCGCCGAACAGCGGCCACAAGATCCAGCCCAGCGCCACCGTGACGGCAACCAGCAGGGCGAGCAGCGCGCGCGACTCTGAGGTCGTGCGCAGCGGGTGGTCGGTCATGGTCGGTCCGGGTGGCCAGGGCCATTGCATGATACGGACTGCCTGCCTGCGGGCGGGACGCTGGCCAGACCGGGCGCGGCCGTGGAGTCGCCAGCCGACCGGAGCTGACCGGCCACCGCCCGCCACCGCACAGACCCTGGCCAGCAGTCGGAATTACCCTGGGGTCTGTTTCCTCGACCCCTTGCCCGCTACCGCCCCATGACCGATCTTGTTTCCCGCAGCCTGCTGGCCTTTGCCGCCACCGCCACCGTGATGGTCGCGCTCGACCTGTTGTGGCTGGGCCTGATTGCGCGCCCGCTCTACCAGCAGGGCATCGGCCACCTGATGGCCGAGCGGCCGATCATGCCGGTGGCCGCGCTGTTTTACCTGGTCTACACGCTGGGCCTGGTGGTGTTCGCGGTGGCGCCGCAGACCGCCGAGACCCGCTGGGCGGTGGTGCTGGGGTCGGCCGCGCTGTTCGGCTTTGTCGCCTATGCCACTTACGACTTGACCAACCTGGCCACCTTGAAGGGCTGGCCGGTCGCGTTGACCGTGATCGACATGGCCTGGGGCACGACGGTGAGCGTGGTGTCGGCGGCGGCCGGCCGCGCGGCGCTGGGCTGGCTCGGTCGCTGAGCCGGGCAGCGCCGAAACGGCTTCGCCAGCACCGCCAGCACCGCCAGCACTGCCAACCATGGCTAAACGAAGCCTTGCCTCGATCTGGGGCCGCGTCCTGCAACGCAACGCCGCCGCAATCGGCCGCCAGGCGGTTCGTGCCGGTCACCGCGCCGTCGGCCAGGTCGTCAATCAGGCGGTCAAGCAAGCGGTTGGGCGAACGGTCAAGCAGACCACCCGGCGGCCGACGCCAGGCCCCGGCCTGTGGTCGCCGGGCCTGGCGCTCGGCCCGGCCGGGCCGCGGCACTACTGGCTGTACCGGCCGGCCGGGGTGGCAGCCGATGAGCAATTGCCGCTGCTGGTGATGTTGCATGGCTGCGGCCAGGACGCCGACCGCCTGGCCGCCAGCAGCCGCATGAACCGCGTCGCCGAGCGCGAACGCTTCCTGGTGCTCTACCCCGAGCAGGACCGCCTGGCCAACCCCCAGGGCTGCTGGAACTGGTTCGACACCCGACGCGGCCGCGCCCAGCGCGAGGCCGCGTCGATGCTGGCCGCGGTCGACCAGGTCTGCGCCACCGGCCCGGCCGACCGCAGCCGCGTCGCACTGGCCGGCTTGTCGGCAGGCGCCAGCGTGGCCGCGCTGCTGGCCACGCTGGCGCCCGACCGCTTCCGTGCGGTGGTGATGCACTCGGGCGTGGCGCCGGGTCAGGCCGACTCGCCGCTGTCGGCCCTGCGGGCGATGCGCGGCCGCGGTGGCACGGTGCCGCGTGCCGTGCCACCCGATCCCGCCGCGCCGCCGTGGCCGCCGCTGCTGGTGATCCATGGCCGCCTCGACCCGGTGGTCTCGCCGGCCAATGCCACGGCGGCGGTGCTGGCCTGGGCCGCCGCGGCGGGCGCCCGGCCGCTGGCGCCACGCCAGGTGCAGCGCGGCCAGCGCTACCCGATGGCGGTGACCGACTTCAAGGCCGGGCTGCGGCTGGTGGCCCGGCTGGTGCTGATCGACCGGCTGGCCCATGCCTGGAGCGGCGGCGCGGCCGGCCAGCCCTTCAGCGACCCGCACGGGCCCGACGCGTCGCGCCTGCTGTGGTCGTTTGTCGCCAGGCACCTGCGCGACTGAGCGGGTGGCCGCGGCGGCCTACATTCAGCGGGCATCTTTCACTGCCCACTGCCCACTGCCCACTGCCCACTGCCATGGCCTACGACCTGCTGACTCTCGACATCGAGCACCGCCTGGCGGTGGTGCGCCTGAACCGGCCCGAGGCCCGCAACGCGCTGTCGCAGGCGCTGATGCGCGAGCTGATCCGCTGCGCCCATGAGCTGGCCGAGCGCAGCGACATCGACGTGGTGCTGC
>JAYVDE010000647.1:0-3086 GCA_043749575.1 Burkholderiaceae bacterium
GGCTGCGCAGCACCTGGGCCCGTTGGGCCTCGTCGGGCAGCGCGCTGGTGGCGGTGATGCGCAGCAGCGGGCCGCGCGGGCTGAGCTGGAACTGCACCAACGCGGCGGCCGCCGCGCAGCTGCGGGCCCAGCCGCTGCCGGGGGCCTGGCCGGCGGCCCGCAGCACCTGGCGCTGCACCGCAAAGCTGCGCTCGAAGCAGGCGGCGATCAGGTCGAGCTTGTTGTCGTGGTGGTGGTAGAAGGCGCCCTTGGTCAGGTTCAGGCGGGCCGAGATGCGGTCGACCGACGCGCCCCGGTAGCCCTGCTCGTTGACCAGTTCGGTGGCCGCGCGCAAGAAAGCGTCGGCGGTGTCGTCGGCCGGGTTGGCGGTACGGTCAGTGCCGTCGGCCGCGTCGGCCACCTTCGCGGCCGCCGCCCCATCCTCCGGCCCGGGCTGGCCCGGCGCGGCCAAGCCGTGCAACAGGATGTCGGCCACCTGGGCGGCCACCCGCGGGTAGGTGTCGGCCTCGTGGTGGTGGATGGTGCCGCGCAGCCAATTGGCCGCCGACAGCAACAGGTGGGCCCGCGCGTTGAAGTCGTCGCGACCCAGCGACGCGGTGGCCGGCCCGACCAGCAGCGCCCGCAAGCGGCGGAACAAGTCGGTGTAGGCGCTGAACACCGTGGCGGCCTGGGCGTCGGGCAGGGCCCGGATGTCGGAAAACATCATCAGCGGCGGCTGGCGGCCGGCGTCGATCTCGGCCAGCCAGCGGGCCAGGCCGTCGAAGAAGCGCAGCACCCGCGCCGGCACGTCGGGCGCGCTGGCGGCATCGGCGGCCAGGCTGTCGTAGGCGGCGATGGCCCGCAGAAAGCAGGCCGTGGCCAGGTCTTCCTTCTTGCGGTAGTAGTAGGTCAGGCTGGTGGTCACCAGGCCGACGCTGGCGGCGATGTCGCTCAGCGTGGTGGCCCTGACACCTTGCGCATTGAACTGCTGCGCTGCCGCCGAGAGCAGCGCTTCGCGCATGCCCTGGAAGCGAAGCGTCGGCAGTGGCTGCGGCGGGCTGGACATCGGGCGGCCGCGCGCCGCCGGATCAGCCGACCGCAGCCATCGCCCGCAGCGTGGCCGGCGCGGCCACTGGCGGGGCCGGGTGCAGATGGCAGGCCACCGCCCGGCCCTGGCCCAGGTCGGCCAGCGGTGGGTCTTCGCTCTGGCAACGGCCGAAAGCCAGCGGGCAGCGGGTGTGGAAACGGCAGCCCGGCGGCGGGCGCAGCGCGCTGGGCACCTCGCCTTGCACGACGATGCGCTGGCGGGTCTTCTCGACCGCCGGGTCGGCCACCGGCACCGCCGACAGCAGCGCCTGGGTGTAGGGGTGCAGCGGCGCGCGGTAGAGGTCGTCGCGCGGGGCGATCTCGACGATGCGACCCAGGTACATCACCGCCACGCGGTGGCTCAGGTGGCGCACCACGGCCAGGTCGTGGGCGATGAACAAATAGGTCAGGCCCAGACGTTCCTGCAGCTCCTGCAGCACGTTGACCACTTGCGCCTGGATCGACACGTCGAGCGCCGACACCGGCTCGTCGCAGATGATCAGGCTGGGCTCCAAGGCCAGCGCACGGGCGATGCCGATGCGCTGGCGCTGGCCACCTGAAAACTCATGCGGGTAGCGGTCGGCCATGTCGGGCAGCAGGCCCACGGTCTTCAGCAGGCTGGCGACCCGCTCCTGGTATTCGGTCTTGTTGTCGGCCATGCCGTGCACCTGCAGCGGCTCGCCGACGATGTCGCGCACCTTCATGCGCGGGTTCAGCGAACCGTAGGGGTCTTGGTAGACCATCTGCATGCGGCGCCGGAAGGTGCCGGTGCGCGCCTGTTGCTGGGTGATGTCCGCCCCCTCAAACCAGATCCGCCCGCTGGTCACCGGCTGCATGCGCAGCACCGCCAGGCCGGTGGTGCTCTTGCCGCAGCCGCTCTCGCCGACCAGGCCCAGGGTTTCGCCGGCGGTCAGCGTGAACGAGACGCCGTCGACCGCCTTGACCGCGCCGGCCGATTTGCGGAACAGGCCGGCGCCGGGCAGCGGGAAATGCACCTTCAGGTCTTCAACCCGCAGCAGGTCGGCGCCGGTACCGGCGGGGGGTGGCGGGGTCGAAGCAAGGGCCATGGCGGGGGACTCAAGATCAGGCGGCATCGTGGTGGCAGGCGCTCAAGTGCAGGGGGACCACTTCGCGCAGCAGCGGCCGCTGCGCGGTGCAGATGGCGTCGGCGCGCTGGCAGC
The DNA here is from genome assembly GCA_043749575.1 of Burkholderiaceae bacterium. Taxonomy (GTDB): domain Bacteria; phylum Pseudomonadota; class Gammaproteobacteria; order Burkholderiales; family Burkholderiaceae_C; genus Pseudaquabacterium. The sequence continues at coordinate 2,247 of JAYVDE010000647.1, forward strand.
GCGGCGCAAAGGCGCAACCGGCGGGCAGCCGGGCCAGGTCGGGCGGCTGGCCGGCGATCGGCACCAGCCGCGCGCCGGTGGCGCCGTCCAGCCGGGGGATCGAGGCCAACAGGCCACGGGTGTAGGGGTGGCGGGGGTTGGCGTACAGCTCGGCGGCGGCGGCCTGCTCGACGATGCGCCCGCCGTACATCACCGCCACGTGGTCGGCGTAGCGCGCCACCACGCCCAGGTCGTGGGTGATCAGGATCAGCGCAGCGCCGGTCTCGGCGGTCAGGGCTTTGAGCAGGTCGAGGATCTGCGCCTGCACCGTGACATCGAGCGCGGTGGTGGGCTCGTCAGCGATGATCAGTTTGGGGCTGCAAGCCAGCGCCATCGCGATCATCGTGCGCTGGCGCATGCCGCCCGAATACTGGTGCGGGTAGGTCTGCAGCCGGCTGGCGGCGTCGGGAATGCGCACCTTGCCGAGCAATTCTTTGGCCAGCTCGAAAGCCTCGCGCCAGGGCTTGCCGCGGTGCACGTTGAGCGGCTCGGCGACCTGCAAGCCGACGGTCAGCGCCGGGTTCAGCGAGCTCATCGGTTCCTGGAAGATCATCGCGATACGGTCGCCGCGGATGGCGCGCATCTGGGCGTCGCTCAGCTTGAGCAGGTCCTGGCCTTCGAACAGGATCTGGCCGGCAGCGATGCGCCCGGGTGGGTTCGGGATCAGCCGCATCAGCGACATCGCAGTGACGCTCTTGCCCGAACCCGATTCACCGACGATGGCCAGCGTCTGGCCGGCGGCCACGCTGAACGAGACATCGTCGACGGCGGTCAGTTCGCCGCGCTCGGTGCGAAAGCGGG
>JAYVDE010000648.1:0-3086 GCA_043749575.1 Burkholderiaceae bacterium
CATCAGGCGGTGCGACTGGCTGACGCCGGCGTTGTTGACGAGGATGTCGATGCGGCCAAACGTGTCCAGCACCTGCTGCACAGCCAACTTGCAGATGGCCTCGTCGCGGACATCGCAGGCCAGGCCCAGATGCTGCGGGCCGATCGCGCGCGCAGCCTGCTCGGCCGCCGCTGCATCGAGGCCGAGGATGACGATGCGAGCCCCTTCGTCAGCAAAACGTTTGGCCGTGGCCCAACCGATGCCGCGCAGCGACGCGCCCCCGGTGACGATGGCGACCTGATCTTTCAGTGGCATGGCGAATGTCCGGCAAGAGGGGGAAGAGAAGGCGCATTCACAGGCCACGCGCACCAGAAGCCAGGAAGCCGCCATCCACTGGCAGCGCCACGCCCGAGATGTAGGAAGCGTCTTCGGACACCAGGTACAGCACCGCCGAGGCGATTTCGGCGGTGGTGCCGTAGCGGTTCATCGGGATCGCCTTGGCATACTCGTGGCGGAAGGCCTCGGTATGCAAGGCCTGGGTCATCGGCGTGTCGACCGGCCCCGGCGCCACGGCATTGGCGGTGATGCCGTGCTCGGCCAGTTCGACCGCCATCTGGCGGGTCAGGGCGATCACCGCACCCTTGGATGTGCCGTAGGCCGTGCGCCCGCTGCCGACCGCGCGCATACCGGCCACCGAGGCGATGTTGACGATGCGGCCCCAGCGCCGGCGCAGCATCAACCGTGCCGCGGCCTGCGCGCACAACAGCGTGCCAGTGACGTTGACGTTCATCGTTTCGATGAAGTTGTCGAGCGGGAAATCCAGAAACGGGAAGACCTTGGCGATGCCGGCGCAGTTGACCAAGATGTCACAGCGGCCGTAAGTGCGCTCGACATGGTCGAAGGCCTGGGTGATCGACTCGGGCCGACCGACGTCCATCGCGATGGCAAAAACACGCGCCACGGCATGGCCGCCGGCCTCGTGCAGGCGCAGCGCGGTGGCTTCAGCGGCCGCCAGGTCAAGGTCGGCCACCAGCACTTGGTGGCCGGCTGCGGCCAAGCGCGCGCAGACCTCGGCGCCGATGCCCATGGCACCGCCGGTGACCAGGGCGACGCGGCGTTCGGAATCGGGTGGTGTCTGCATGGGCGTCGAAGTTGAGGCTGAGGCGGTCATAAAAAGCCGATCGAGATCCACGGCACCAGCGCGACCACCAGCAAGCCGACGAAGAGTGCGCTCAGGTAGCCGATGATCGGTCGGATGCCCTCGTCGGGGTTGACGCGGCCGATCGCGCAGGCCGCGTAATAGCCGACGCCAAAGGGCGGTGCAAACAAGCCGATGCCCATCGCCAGGATCACCACCATCGCGTAGTGAACCTCGTGGATGCCGACCGCCTTGGCGATCGGGAACAACAGCGGCCCGAACAGCACGATCGCCGGAATGCCTTCGAGCACACTGCCCAGCACGATGAAGGCGACGATAGACACCGCCATGAAGCTGGCCGCGCCGCCGGGCAGCTCGCGCATCGCCTCGCTCAGCGCACGCGAAAAGCGCGACTGCGTCAAACCCCAGGCCATCGCGGTGGCGGCGCCGATGATCAGCAGGATCGAGCCCGACAGGCTGGCGGTGTCGACCAGCATCGGATAGAGGCGCTTCCAGTCGAACTGGCGGTAGACCAGCAAGCCGGCCAGCACGCCATAGGCGATGCCGATGGTCGAGACCTCGGTGGCGGTGGCCACGCCTTCGACCACCGCGGCGCGGATGATGAACGGCAGCGCAAGCGCCGGCACCGCGATGAGGAAGGCCCGCCCGACCTGGCGGCCGCTGGCGCGCGTGACACCGCTCAAATCTTCATGGCGGTAGCGCACCCAGACCACCGCCATCAGCGTGATCGCGAGCACCAGGCCCGGCAGCAGGCCGCCGGTGAACAGCGCGGCGATCGACACACCGGTGACCGAGCCGATCGTGATCAGCACGATGCTGGGCGGGATGGTCTCGGTCTGCGCACCGGTGGCCGCCAGCAAGGCCACCAGGTCGCCTTCCTTGGCGCCGCGCTTGATCATCTCGGGGAACAGCACCGGCGCCACCGCAGCCATGTCGGCCGCCTTGGACCCGGAGATGCCCGAGACCAGGTACATCGCACCCAGCAACACGTAGTGCAGGCCACCCCGCACATGGCCGAGCAGGCTGGCCAAAAAGCCCACCATGGCGCGCGCCATGCCGGTCATCTCGATCAGCTGGCCGAGAAACACGAACAGCGGCACCGACAACAGGATCAGGTGGCTCACGCCTTCGTCCATGCGGCCGACGACGACCAGCACCGGCGTCTGGGTGGTCAGCATCACGTAGCCCAGGGTGGCGAGGCCAAACGCGAAGGCGATCGGCACGCCCGCAAACACCGCCGCGGCGACCACGACGACGAAGAACACCACCAGATTGAAGTTGCCCAACTGCCGCCACAGCGGCTGCAACAGCGCCATCAACACGATCAGGCCGACGGTCAGTGCCAGCGCCAGCACCACCTGCCGCGGCCGGCCCACCTGCAGCAGCCGGGTCAGCGCGAACAGCGCCATCGCGCCGAAGCCCACCACCATGGCCGCCACCCGCCATGAATTTCTGATTTCCAGCGCGGGGGTGTGGATCACCGCTTCTTCGACCGCGTACTCCCAGGCGTAGGGCAGGATCAGCAGCAGGAAGGCCAGCGCGGCGGCGGTGGCCAGCAGGTCGAGAAAGGCGCGCGTGGCGGGTTGCAGCTTGTTGACGACGGCCGTCATGCGCATATGGTCGCCGCGCTCGAAGGCAACCGCCGAACCCAGCATGGCCAGCCACAGAAACAGGATCGAGGCCAGCTCGTCGGACCAGATCAGCGGGCTGTGGAAGACGTAGCGGGCGATCACGCCGGCCAGCAGCACGCCGATCTCGGCCGCCACCAGCAGCGCCACCGGCACCCCCAGCACGCGGGCCAGCGCCTGCTGCACGCGGCGCGCCCACACCGCAGTGGGGCTGCGCGGCGCACCGTCGTCAGGGAGGTAGACGGCCTGCACCGATCAGCCCAGCTTGCCGGTGTACTTCTCGAGCAAGGCCCAGGCTTCCTCGCCGTACTTCTGCCGCC
>JAYVDE010000649.1:0-8458 GCA_043749575.1 Burkholderiaceae bacterium
GCAAGACACCAGATCGACGGGTCTCCCGAACAAGGCTTCCAGTGCATCTTTCAGACCGAAGTAGGCCTTCAAAGTGCCCAGCTTCGGGTTGCTGTCGAATTCAACGAGGAAGTCGATGTCGCTGCGCTCCGGGTCGAAGTCGTCTCGTGCAGCTGACCCGAACACTTCCAGTCGGCGTACACCGAAAGGCCTGCACACGGCGGCCAATTGGTTTTTTTTCGATTCAACGACTGCATGCATGGGGAAATCTCGGCGGGGGCCTGGCTGCCTATTCGTTGTAATCGAAAGCCTGAAACCCCGCCAGTTTGACCAGGCTGTCGCGGCGGGCGGCGCTGTAGTCGGCTTCCACCATCTCGCGCACCAGTTCGGCAAACGGCGTGGTGGGCTCCCAGCCCAGCTTGGCCTTGGCCTTGCTCGGGTCGCCCAGCAGGGTTTCCACTTCAGTGGGGCGGTAGTAGCGCGGGTCAACCTTGACCACCACATCGCCGACCTTGCATTTCGCCTTTTTGCCGGTCACCTGGGTCACCACGCCTACCTCGGCGTCGCCCTGGCCTTTGAATTCCAGCGTGATGCCTAACTCAGCCGCCGAGCGTTCGACAAACTGGCGCACGCTGTATTGCACGCCGGTGGCGATGACGAAATCTTCGGCCACCTCTTGCTGCAGCATCAACCACTGCATCTGCACATAGTCGCGGGCATGGCCCCAGTCGCGCAGCGCGCTCATGTTGCCCAGGTACAGGCAATCCTGCAGGCCCAGCGCAATGCGCGCCATGGCGCGGGTGATCTTGCGGGTGACGAAGGTTTCGCCGCGCAGCGGGCTTTCATGGTTGAACAAGATGCCGTTGCAGGCATACATGCCGTAGGCCTCGCGGTAATTCACTGTGATCCAGTAGGCGTACATCTTGGCCACCGCATACGGACTGCGCGGGTAGAAGGGCGTGGTTTCCGTCTGCGGGGTTTCTTGCACCAGGCCGTATAACTCGCTGGTGCTGGCTTGGTAGAAGCGGGTTTTCTTCTCCAGCCCCAGGATGCGGATGGCTTCCAGCAAGCGCAGCGTGCCGATGCCGTCGGCATTGGCGGTGTACTCGGGCGTCTCGAAGCTGACGGCCACGTGGCTCATCGCGCCCAGGTTGTAGATCTCGTCGGGCTGCACCTGCTGCACGATGCGGATCAGGTTGGTGCTGTCCGACAAGTCACCGTAGTGCAGCTTGAAACGCTGGTTGTCGACATGCGGGTCTTGGTACAGGTGGTCGATCCGGTCGGTGTTGAACAGGCTGGCGCGGCGCTTGATGCCGTGCACTTCGTAGCCCTTGTTCAACAACAGTTCGGCGAGGTAGGCGCCGTCTTGGCCAGTCACGCCGGTGATCAGTGCAGTCTTCATGGGGGGCTTGATGTCGCGCAGAACGCAAGGCTTTGGAGAATAACCGGTCACCGAGGGTCATCCCGCAGCAGGCTGGCGCTGGGGCGTGCATCAGTTTGCAGGTGCGCAGAAGGATGGCGATGCTTTCAGATGATCGTCAGCGGTCTTCGACTGCCACCTGCCGTTCGACTTTCGGCCCAAAGCAAACGCAACACATTGCGGCGAAGAGATCCGCTGTCAAACCCCATGATTGACACGCGTGCCATGGCGGGCGCTTGCAACCTGTCACGTTGGCGAATGCCGGCGTTGGGGATGGTCCCCGGCCCATCCCTGGCCGGCGGCCGATAAAGTGGTTTGTTCCCGCTCGCCGCCGGTCCCCTCACTGCCGACTTGCCGACTTGCCGACTTGCCGACTTGCCAACCTGCCAACCTGCCAACCTGCCCGCTGTCGCCAGCGGGCCCGCCGCCATGGATGCCCCAGCACTGCTCACCGTTGATGACTTCATTGGCCACTGGGCCGCCGATCGGCCGAACCGGCCCGCGCTGGTGGGTGAGCGGCGAATCGACTTTGCCGAACTGGATGCCAGCACCCGTCGTGTGGCGGCGGCGCTGCAGGCTGCGGGCCTGAAAAAAGGCGACCGCATCGCCTGGCTGGGCAAAAACGCGGTGCTGTACTTCACGCTGTTGTTCGGTGCTGCGCGCATCGGGGTGGTGATGGTGCCGGTGGGCTGGCGCCTGGCACCGCCCGAGCGCCACTACATCGTGCACGACACCGAGGCCAAGCTGCTGATTGCCGGTGACGGTTTTGCCGACGCTGCCCGCGCGATGGCAGCCGATCTGCCCCACCTGCAGCGGCTGCTGTCGGCCGATGAGGCCTGGGCCTGGATCGACGCCAGCGTGCCGGCCGCTTTCACGCCCAGCGGCACCGAAGACGCCATCCTGCAGCTCTACACCTCAGGCACCACCGGCCATCCCAAGGGGGTGGAGCTGTGCAACCGCAACCTGTTCGGCCTGCGCGAGGCGGCCCAGCAAGCCCAACTGCCCTGGGCCTTCTGGGACGACGACGAGGTTGTCATGGTGGCCATGCCTTGTGCCCACATCGGCGGCACGGGCCTGGGCATCATGGCGCTGGCCGGCGGGGTGTGCGGCTGCGTGATGGCCGAGTTCACGCCCGACGCGGTGTTCGATGCCATCGAGCAAGAGCGCGTGACCCGCTTCTTTGCCGTGCCCGCGGCGCTGCAGATGCTGGTCAACCACCCTCGCTGCGCAGGCACCGATTTCAGCCGCCTGAAATACATCTTCTACGGCGCCGCGCCGATCCCGCTGGAACTGCTGCGCCAATGTGTGCGTGCCTTCGGCTGCAAGTTCGCCCAGGCCTACGGCATGACCGAGACCACCGGCACCGTGGTGATGCTGCCGCCCGAGGACCACGACCCGAACGGCAGCCCGCGCATGCGCGCCGCCGGCAAGCCGGTGCCGGGCGTGGAAGTGAAGATCGTCGGCGGCGACGGCCAGACCGTGCCGACCGGCGAGGTGGGCGAGATCGTGACCCGCTCGTCGAACAACATGCTGGGCTACTGGAAGCAGCCAGAGGCCACCGCCCGCACCATGTCCGCCGACGGCTGGGTGGCCACCGGCGACGCCGGCTACCTGGACGCCGACGGTTATGTCTACATCCACGACCGGGTGAAGGACATGATCATCAGCGGCGGCGAAAACGTTTACCCCGCCGAGGTGGAGAGCGCGATTTACGGCCACCCCGATGTGGCCGACGTGGCGGTGATCGGCGTGCCAGATGCCACCTGGGGCGAGGCGGTGAAGGCCGTGTGCGTGGCCAAGCCCGGCCACACGGTCGATGCGGCCAGCGTCATCGCCTGGGCGCGTGAGCGCATTGCCGGCTTCAAGGTGCCCAAAAGCGTGGACGTGATCGCCGAGCTGCCGCGCAACCCGACCGGCAAGATCCTGCGCCGCTCGTTGCGCGCGCCGTACTGGGCAGGGTGCGATCGGCAGGTGAACTGACGGCAGCGCATGGCGCCGGCTACTGCAAAACCAGGCCCCGGGCTAAAACCAGAGCCAGAGGCGCCAAAGCCACTCGGGTGTGCGGCTGGGCTGAGGTTGGTAGAGCTGGCGGTAGTCGTGTTTCATGGGGGTCTCCTTGCGAGTACTGTAAATGTATACAGTTGTTTTCGCAACGCGAGAACACCATCACATGACCAATGTCAGGCGCGGACAGTAGGCACCCAGCAAACCAACCGGCAGCTTGGCGGCGCCTTGCCGGCGCCTGGAAGTGCTTTGCAGTGTTTTGCAGTGCTTGGCGGCGCTTGAGGTTCAGCGCTTCGCCGCGGCGGTGATGCGGGCCAGCGACTGCAGGGCCGCATCGCGCCAGGCCGGTTCGGCCTCGCTGGCGGCAACGGCCCGCTGCGCCGCCGCCGCCGCACTCGGCAATTGCGCCAGCTGCAGCCGCACTTCGGCCAGGTTGATCCATGCCGCAGCGCTGGCGTGGCGGTTGGCTGCGGTTTCGAAGCGCTGCGCTGCGCCCGCCAGATCGCCGCCGGCCGCACGGGTATTGCCGGTGCCGATCACCAGCGTGAGGTTGTCGGGCCAGCGCAGCAGCGCGGCGTCGTAGGCGCGTTGCGCTGCGTCGGGTGTGGCGACACGCTCGAAGGCCACGGTCGCCGCGGTCAGTTCAGTTTCAGTGGCCGTCAGCGGCAGCTGGCCCGGCGGCAACACGACAAAGGCCCAGTGGCCGCCGCGCGCCCAGGTGTGCTCGAAGGTCGACAGCCCCATCACCTCGCGCTCGGTGGTGCCCGAGCGCAGCAGCAATTCGCGTGCCGCCAGGTCGTGGCCGACCAGCACCGCGTAGTGCCAGCGTGGCGCAAACGACAGGCCCAGGTTCTGCAGCACCACCACTGGATGGCCGGCACTCAGTTCACGCAGCAGGGCCACCAGGGTCGGCGGCAGGCGCACCGCCAACGCGCCGTGGCGGCGCGCGGTTGCCAACATCTCGGCCTGCAGGCTGCCCTGGCGGGCCGGCAGGTAGACCTGCGCGGTCAAGGCCTCGGGCTGAACGGCAATGCCGGCCGCGCCGAGTGCGGTTGCCAGCGCCGCCGGGCCACATTCGTAATCGGCTTGTGCAAAAAATGGCACAGCGGCCAAGTCGACCGGTGTCGCCAACTCAACCGGTGGGGCGTCGCGCAGCGCCTGGGTCTGCGGTGGCGTCAACAGGGCACAAGCGCTCAAGCCGAACACGACCAAGCCCGCAGCAGCCAGACGCCAGACCAGCGACCCCAGGCTGGCGGTCCGCCCGCGACCCCAGCGCCGGGCGGCAGACCGCCGCCGGATCACCGTGCTGATCGCGTGAACGGGAAGACCTTGGTCAGGCCCAGGATGTCGGTGACCAGCAGCAGCACGAAGATGAACACGATCACGCCGATGACACCGCCATCAGCGCCGGCCGGCGCGGTGTCCAGCGTGTGGGCCAGCTGCAGCACCTCGCCGTCGGTCAGTGCGGCGACGCGGACGCGCGCTTCGTCGGCACTGACACCGCGCTCGGTGAGCCCGGCCACCACCTCGGGGCGGTCCAGGTAGGCCAGCACGTGGGCGCGCTGCGCGGCAGCTTGCAGATCGACCGACACCACGCCCTGCACCTCAGCCACCTGGGCGGTGCCGATCAGTGCCGCCTGCGCCGTTTGCAACGCACCCGCGTAGACAAGGCTGACACTCAGGAGCACGGCGACGGAGCGGTTGAAACGGTTCATGGAGCTCTCCTTGTGCAGCCTTGACCGGCGGTCTGCCGATGGGCTGCGGGTGGTGAGTGGCGGCCGCCACTCGATGGGCTTGCAGCGCCACTGTGGCCAGCCGCAACGACGTCGAACTCTACGCCTTGACGCTTCATCGTTTTGACTTCTTGACGTCTTGCCGTCGACGGCGCTGCGTGCCGCTCAGGCGGCCGGTTCGCGCAAGTAGATTTCAACCCGGCGGTTGCGTGCGCGGCCCGACTCGGTGGTGTTGTCGGCCACCGGCTCGCGCTCACCGCGGCCGGCGGTTTGCATGTGCGACGCTGACACGCCGCGCGAGCTCAGGTAGTCGTGCACGCTGCGCGCCCGCTCCAGCGACAGCGGGTTGTTCACTGAATCCGGGCCGGTGTTGTCGGTGTGGCCGACGATCATCACGCGTGCGTTCGGGTCGTCCCGCAGGGCGGCCGCGAATGGGTCCAGCACGCCGCGCATCGCTGGCCGGATGGTGGCGCTGTTGACGTCGAACGAGACGTCGTTGGGGATGTTCAGCTTGAGCTGGTTGTCAGGGGTGCGGCTGACTTCAACGCCGGTTCCCCGGGTGGCCTGCTCCAGGGCGACCCTGCGGTCCTCCTGGCGCTTGGACCAGACGTTGCCGGCCACCGCGCCCAGCGCACCACCGATCACCGCGCCGGTGCCCGCCTTGCCGCCGGTGACCGCGCCCAGCACCGCACCGGCCACCGCACCGATGCCCGCACCCTGGGCCGTGCCTTGCTGGCGTGGGCTCATGTCAGCACAACCGGCCATCAACAACGCCGCCGCGGCCACGCCACCGGCCGTCCAGTGCAAAACTTTTCGATCCGTCATGGTCTTGGCCTTCTTCACGCATCGCCAGCGACATGCCGACGCTCGGGGTCAGTTTGCGCTGCGGACCTGAAATCGACCATCGGCGCAAGGCGGTGTCGGGTGTCGGATCGGTCCTACGCTGACCGCCGCCGGCGCGGCGCTGTGTACAGTCAGCCGATGACATTGACTGCCTGGTTGCCCGCCATCGAAGCCCTCACCCGCCGCGCCGGCGCGGTGGTGATGGCGATCTACGCGACTGATTTCAAGGTCGAGGGCAAGGCCGACGCCTCGCCGGTCACGCAGGCCGACCAGCAGGCCGAGGCCGTCATCCTGGCCGGGCTGCGTGCCCTGACGCCCGACATCCCCGTCGTGGCCGAAGAGGCGATGGCCGCCGGTGCCGCGCCCGCACTGGTGGCCGGCGGCCGGTTCTGGCTGGTCGATCCGTTGGACGGCACCCGCGAGTTCGTGGCCCGCAATGGCGAGTTCACCGTCAACATCGCGCTGATCGACGGGGGCCGGCCGGTGCTGGGCGTGGTGCTGGCGCCAGCGGTGCCGGGCCCGGGCGGTGCGGCGGGTGGCTGTCTCTATGCCGGCATCGTGGGGCAGGGCGCCTGGGCCGAAGACGCCGCCGGCCGACGGGCGATCCGCTGCCGCCCGGCACCGCCCGAGGGCCTGACGGTGCTGGCCAGCCGGTCGCACGGCGATGAGGCCGCGCTGCAGGTCTTTTTGTCCAGCCAGCTGGCCGGCCGCCGCGTGGCCCACCTGGGCACGGCGGGCTCGTCGCTCAAGCTGTGCCTGCTGGCAGCAGGCCAGGCCGACCTGTATCCGCGGCTGGGCCGCACGATGGAATGGGACATCGCCGCCGGCCACGCGGTGCTGGCCGCCGCCGGTGGCAGCGTGTGCCAGGTGGCGGGTGGCGGGCCATTGGTCTACGGCAAGCCGGGCTTCGAGAACCCGCACTTCGTGGCGGCGGGCCTGGGTTGACGCAGCCGCGGCGCTGTCGCATCTGGGGCCCTGGCTATTGATAGCCTTTGAAGGCTATATGCATGCTGCCTCTAGCATACGATGGCCAGATGCAAATCAATATCCTGGACGCCAAGAATCGCCTGTCCGAGTTGGTCAAGGCCGCGCAGTGCGGCGATGAGGTCATCATCGCCAATCGCGGGCAGCCGGTGGTGCGTTTGGTGGCGGTATCGGCAACGCTGCCGGTGCGCGCTGAGCCACTGCACGTCAATGCCTGGCTGGCAAAGCGGCCGCTGCCCCGGCATGCCAGGCGAAGCGCCAGCGAGATTGACGCCACCTTGGCGCACGAGCGCGCGGCGTGGGATTGATCTACGTCGACGCCTGCCTGGTCATCTACGCCTTCGAGGACCACCCGGTTTTTGGCGCAGAGGTTCGGGCGGCGTTCGCGCGCACCCAGCCCGGCCAACTGGCCTTGTCGCCGCTTGTCAAACTGGCGTGTCTGGTAGCGCCCATGCGGTCGGGCAACCTGGTGCTGCAGCAGTACTACGAAGAGGGGCTGGCGGCGTTCACCGGGCTGCCCTTGCCCGAAGCCGTTTTTCTGCAGGCGGCGGTGCTGCGCGCCCGCTTCGGCCTGAAGACGCCGGACGCCATCCACCTGGCCGCCGCCCAGCACCACGGCTGCGATGCCTTGTGGACCCATGATGACCGGCTGGCGCGGGCCAGCCATGGCTTGGCAGTCAAGGTGGTCTGAACCACCGCCAACGCGCTGCCCAAGGGCTTGAGCTGAAGCCGGAGGGTCAAAACGCCTTTTCGCGCAGCACCTGCAGCAGGTACTGGCCGTAGCCGTTTTTCAGCATCGGCTGGGCTTGCGCCTCCAGCTGGCTGGCGCTGATCCAGCCGGCGCGGTAGGCGATCTCTTCAGGGCAGGCCACCTTCAGGCCTTGGCGCTTTTCGAGCGTGGCGATGAACTGGCCGGCTTCGAGCAGGCTGTCGTGGGTGCCGGTGTCGAGCCAGGCGTAGCCGCGGCCCATGATCTCGACATCCAGCTGGCCTTGCTGCAAGTAGGTGGCGTTGACGCTGGTGATCTCCAACTCGCCGCGGGCCGATGGCTGGATCGCCGCCGCAATGTCGCAGACTTGGTTGTCGTAGAAGTACAGCCCGGTGACGGCATAGTTGCTCTTGGGCGCCAGAGGCTTTTCTTCGATGCTCAGGGCACGCTTGTGGGCGTCGAACTCGACCACGCCATAACGCTCAGGGTCGGTGACATGGTAGGCAAACACGCTGGCGCCGGTGCTGCGCTGGTTGGCGCGTTTGAGCAGCGTGGCGAAGTCGTGGCCGTAGTAGATGTTGTCGCCCAGCACCAGCGCGCTGGGCTGGTTGGCGACGAAGCGGCGGCCCAGGATGAAAGCCTGCGCCAGTCCGTCGGGGCTGGGCTGCACGCAGTAGCTGAGGTTCAGGCCCCAGCGGCTGCCGTCGCCCAGCAGCGACTCAAAGCGCGGGGTGTCCTGCGGCGTGCTGATTACCAGGATGTCGCGGATGCCCGCCAGCATCAGGG
>JAYVDE010000650.1:0-3076 GCA_043749575.1 Burkholderiaceae bacterium
GCAAATGTCGCAAATTCAACAACTTCGGCAAGCGCCGCCACGGTCGCCGCAGCGGTGACCGCCGCCGCCGCCGCAAGCGCCCTCAGCACCGCGGCGGCCGACATCGAGCCGACCGGCCACTGTTTCACCGGCGCCGATGCCGGCGGCACCGACCCGCTGTGGCTGGCCTGGGCCGACGCCGACGGCGCTGTGTGCCTGCCGGTGACCGGCGCGCTGGCGCGCTCACTGCTGCCGCGCTGGCGGGCCCGCGGCACCCGCTTCTCGGCCACGCCGGCTGCCGCCGCGGCGGCCGAGGCCTGGCTGGGCATGCCGGTGGCCGTGCGCAGCGAGGCCGAGCAGGCGCTGGCCGCGGTACGCAGCCGCTGGAACCTGCTGCAGTTCGACCTGGCGCCCCAGCACCGCGGCTCGATGGCGCTCGGCAAACTGGGCCGCCAGCTGCTCAGCCCAGCCTGGCGCCCGGCGCGGCGCGGCCTGCTGGCCCTGCTGCTGCTGCAGGTGCTGGGCCTGAACCTGATGGCCTGGCAACAAGAGCGTCGCCTGGTCGACCAGCGGGCCGCGATGGCTGGGCTGCTGCGCAGCGCCCACCCGCAGGTGCGCGCCGTGCTCGATGCGCCGCTGCAGATGCAGCGCGAAACCGCCGCCCTGCGCGTGGCCGCGGGGGTGCCGGGCGACGAGGACTTCGAGCCCCTGCTGGCCGCCGCCGCCGCTGCCTGGCCCGATGGCGTGCCACCGGCCGCCCAGCTGCGCTTCGAGACGGGCCGCCTCAGCCTGCCGGCCACCGGCTGGGCGCCGCCGCAGGTCGACCAGCTGCGCGCCCGCCTGCGGCTGACCGGCTGGTCGCTGGACAACACCGAGGGCCGGCTGCTGATCCGCCGCGCTGACGTCGACCCCAACGCCGGGGGCCCCGCCCGCGCCGGCGGACCGTCGGCCGACGACAGCCCCCCCAACCCGAAGCTTGCGGCGCGCCGCCCATGAGCCACTCGTCCGCCGACACCGCCCCCACCGGCCTGGCCGCCGCCCGCAGCGCACTGCGCGGCCTGCAAGGCCGCTGGGCTGCCATGGCGCCACGTGAGCGGCGGCTGGTCGGCCTCGCCGGCACGGTGCTGGGCAGCTTTCTGGTCTGGTCGCTGGCCATCGCGCCGGCCTGGCGCACCCTGCAAACGGCACCCGCCCGGCTGGACGCCCAGCAACAGCAGGCCCAGCAGATGCAGCTGCTGGCCGGCGAGGCCGTGGCGCTGCGGGCGGTCGCGCCCGTGCCGCTCGACCAGGCCCAGGCCGCGCTGACCGCCGCCACCGAGCGGCTGGGCCCGCCCAACAAACTGAGCCTGCAGGGCGAGCGCGCGCTGCTCACGCTGAAGGGCGTCAACGGCGCCGCACTGAGCGCCTGGCTGGCCGAGGTGCGCGCCGGCGCCCGCGCCCGCGTCGTCGAGGCCAGCCTGACGATGACCGGCCCCGGCGTCTACGACGGCAGCCTGACCCTGGCCTTGGGGGCCGGCCGGTGACGCGCTGGGCGTTCATCGGCAGCCGCACGGGCCGGGGCGGCCTGTCGCGCAACGCCGGTGCAGCGGCCGCAGACCAGCACTGGCAGCGCGCCCGCCATGCCGGGCGCCGCTGGGCGGCCTGGGGCGTGGCGCTCGGCGTGCTGGCCGGCGGCATCGCCAACGCCCCGGCGCAATGGCTGGCCGACGGCCTGCGCCAGGTCACCGACCAGCGTTTGCTGCTGGCCGACGCCCGCGGCAGCCTGTGGAACGGCAGCGCCGTGCTGGTGCTGACCGGCGGCGTCGGCAGCCGCGATGCGTCGGTGCTGCCGGGCCGGCTGCAGTGGCGCCTGCGGCCCGACTGGTCCGGCCTGCAGCTGAGCGCATCACAGGCCTGCTGCCTGCAGGGCACGCTGCAGCTGCAGCTGCAGCCGCAGTGGGGCGGCTACACGCTGGTGCTGGCGGGCCCGCCCGCGCCTGGCGGGGCCGCCGCCCGGCGGGGCAATGCCGTCCTTGCCGGTGCTGCCGGCGACAACACCGCTGCCGGCCCGCTGGGCCATTGGCCCGCCAGCTGGCTGGCCGGCCTGGGCACGCCCTGGAACACGCTGCAACTCGGCGGCGTGCTGCAGGTCGCCAGCCCGGGGTTGCAGCTGCAATCGGTGCAAGGCCGTTGGCGGCTGGCCGGTGCGCTGACGGTCGAATTGCTGGACGCCTCGTCGCGCTTGTCGCCGCTGCCCCAGCTGGGCAGCTACCGGCTGCAGCTGACGGGCAGCGGCGCCGGCGGCGAGGCCGCCACGCTGCGCCTGGACACCCTGGCCGGCGCGCTGCAGCTCAGCGGCAGCGGGCAGTGGTCCGGCGCCAGTCTGCGTTTTCGCGGCGAGGCCCGCAGCGCCGAAGCCGAGGCCGCGGCGCTGTCCAACCTGCTCAACATCATCGGCCGGCGCCAGGGCGCGCTGTCCGTCATTTCGATCGGATGACCTCCATGACCCCGCGACCGCTTCGGCCCCGCCGCCCGCCCGCCCTGCAGCCGCTGCTGACGCCGCTGGCGCTGGCCCTGTTGCTACTGCTGCCGCACGCCCCGCTGCAGGCCCAGGACGGCCAGCCGGCCAGCCCTGGCGCGGCGCGGCGCAGTGGCGGGCTGATGGCCAACACGCCGGTGACGCTGAACTTCGTCAACGCCGACATCGAGGCGGTGAGCCGCGCGATGGCCGCGATGACCGACCGCCAGATCCTGGTCGACCCGCGGGTCAAGGGCGTGATCACCGTCTACAGCGAGCAGCCGATGCCGGTGCGCGAGGCCTACCTGCAGTACCTGGCCGCGCTGCGTGGCCTGGGCTTCACCGTGGTCGACAACGCCGGGCTGTTGAAGGTGGTGCCCGAGGCCGACGCCAAGCTGCAGGCCGGCACGGTTTCCGTCGGCCCGGTCAACCAGCGCGGCGACCAGGTCCTCACCCAGATCTACCGCCTGACCTACGAGAACCCCAACAACCTGTGGCGGTGCTGCGGCCCTTGATCAGCCCCAACAACACCATCAATGCCAACCCCGGCAACTCGACGTTGGTGATCACCGATTACGCCGACAACCTGGCGCGCATCGC
>JAYVDE010000651.1:0-3076 GCA_043749575.1 Burkholderiaceae bacterium
ATGCCCAGGCCGCCGCCCAAGTCGAGGTGGTGGATGGGGATGCCGTCGGCCTCGACCTGCTCGATCAGGTCGAGCAGGCGGTCCACGGCGTCAAGATAAGGTGCGATCTCGGTGATCTGCGAGCCGATGTGGCAGTCGATGCCGATCACCCGGATGCCGGGCAATGTGGCGGCGCGGCGGTAGAAGGCCAGGGCTCGGCCGTGCGCAACGCCGAACTTGTTGCCCTTCAAGCCGGTGGAGATGTAGGGGTGGGTCTTGGCGTCGACGTCGGGGTTCACGCGCAGGCTGATCGCGGCGGTCAGGCCCAGGCTGACGGCCACCTCGGACAGCCACTCCAGCTCATCTTCGCTTTCGACGTTGAAGCATTTCACGCCGGCCTGCAGCGCGCTGCGCATCTCGGCGCGGGTCTTGCCGACGCCGGAGAACACCACCTTGGCTGGGTCGCCGCCGACGGCGATCACGCGGGCCAGTTCACCACCCGAGACGATGTCGAAACCCAGCCCCTGGTCGGCGAAGGTCTTGATCACCGCGAGGTTCGAATTGGCCTTCATCGCGTAACACAGCAGGTGTGGCCAACCGACCAGGGCCCGCTGGTAGGCGGCGGCGGCGGCCTTCATTGCGCTGCGTGAGTAAACATACAAGGGCGTGCCGAACTCGGCGGCCAGGTCGGCCAGGCGCACGCCGTCCAGCCACAAGTCATCGCCTTGGCGGGCCAGGAACGGCGCGCCCGGCAATGGCGGTGTGCCCGTTGTTGGTGGCGCGCTCATTTGATCACCGCTGCCGGCTCAGACGCAGATGCCGCCGCCGACGCCGACGCTGTGGGGAGGGCTGCGCTGGGCCGTGTCAACGGACCTTTCTGGCCGCAACTGGCGCTGCTGGCCGCGATGGCGGTGATCGCCGCGATCATCGGCCAGCCCAGCAGGACCGCCCGCTGCGCCGCGCGCCGCGCAGGACGGCTGGCTACACTTGTGTTCAATTTCATCGCCGGGATTATATCGACCATGACCTCTGCCAACGCCCCGGCCACCCCGCCCGCTCCGCCCACTATGCCGGCCGCCACCCCACCGGCCACCCCACCGGCTACGCCACTGACCGATGCCGAGTTTCATCGCCAGTCGCATGCGGTGCTGGCATTGATCGAGGCCACGGTCGACCGCTGGCTCGATGCTGACGTGGTCGACATCGACAGCCAGCGCAGCGGCGGCCTGCTGGAATTGAGCCTGCCGGGTGGCAGCAAGATCATCTTGAACACCCAAGCGCCGCTGCAAGAGCTGTGGCTGGCCGCCAAGGCCGGCGGCCACCACTACCGCTGGGTGGCCGGCCGTTGGCTGGACACGCGCGATGGCAGCGAATTCTTCGCCGCGCTGTCGCAACATGTCAGCGCCCAGGCCGGCCAGGCCCTGGTCTTCAGCGCAAGCTGATCGCCGCTGTTGGTGTGGCTGTAGTGTGGCTGTAGTGCGGCTGCAATGCGGCGGCAGCCCGCGCTGGGCTACCTGAACAGGTCGAGGATGCTCTTGCGTTCGGTCTCGGTCGGCGCCGCGGGCAACTTGTCGGCCAGGCCCACGCTGCTGGTGCCGGCGCCGCCGCTGAACTCCTCGTACAGCCAGTCGCCATTGCGCTGGACCAGGCCCTCGGGCACCTCGGCGGGCTGCTCGGGCAGCTTTTTCAGCGCGTGGCTCATGTACTCGATCCACACCGGCAGCGCCAGGCCGCCGCCGGTCTCGCGGTCGCCCAGCTTGCGCGGGGTGTCGTGGCCGATCCAGACCACCGCGACCAGGTTGGGCTGGTAACCGGCAAACCAGGCGTCCAGTGAATCGTTGGTGGTGCCGGTCTTGCCGGCCAGGTCCATGCGCTTGAAGGTGGCATAGACCTTGGCCGCGGTGCCCGTGCGCGCCACCTCGCCCAACAGCTGGGTCATCACGAAGGCGTTGCGGGCCTCCAGCGTGCGCATCGCCTCGTCGATCACCGGCGGCGGGCTCTGCTGCAGCACATGGCCTTTGCTGTCGGTGATGCGGGTGATCAGCAGTGGGTTGACGCGGTAACCGCCATTGGCGAACACGCTGTAGCCGCCGGCCATTTGCAGCGGCGTGACCGAGCCGGCGCCCAGCGCCATCGTCAGGTAGGCCGGGTGCTTGTCGGGCTCGAAGCCGAAACGGCCGATCCAATCCTGCGCAAAGCGCACGCCGGTTGACTGCAGCACCCCGGATCGAGACCATGTTTTTCGACTTGGCCAGTGCCGTCTTCAGCGCCATCGGGCCCTCGAACTTGCCGTCGTAGTTCTTGGGTTCCCAAGGCTGGCTGCCAGTGGTGCCGGCGTCGAAGAACAGCGGTGCATCGTTGACGATGGTCTGTGCTGTGAAGCCTTTCTCCAGCGCCGCCGAGTAGATGAACGGCTTGAAGCTCGACCCCGGCTGGCGCCACGCCTGAATGACATGGTTGAACTTGCTCTTGCCGAAGTCGAAGCCGCCGACCAGCGCGCGGATGGCGCCGCTGCGCGGGTCCATCGCCACGAAGGCGCCTTCGACCTCGGGCTGCTGGGTCAGCGTCCAGTCGCCCTTGGCGCCGCGCACCGCCCGCACCACCGCGCCGCGGCGGATCTGCTTGCCCGGCTCGGCGTTGCTGGCCAGGCCCGAGGCGACGGGCTTCAGGCCGTCGCCGGTGACGCTGATGCTTTCACCCGACTGCAGCACCGCCACCACCTTCTTGGCTGAGGCTTCCAGCACCACCGCGGCTTTCAGCTCGTCGTTGTCGGGGTGCTCGGCCAGGGCCTCGGCGATGCGCGTGTCCAGCCCGGCGGGGTCGGCCGGCAAGTCGACATGGCCTTCGGGGCCGCGGTAGTGCTGGCGGCGCTCGTAATCGAGCAGGCCACGGCGCAGCGCGCGGTAGGCCACGGCCTGGTCGCTGGCGTCGACCGTCACATAGACGTTCAGGCCGCGGGTGGTGGTCTCGGCGCCGTACTGGCTGAAGATCAGCTGGCGCACCGATTCGGCCACGTACTCGGCATGCACCGCGGTTTCGGTCGGTGCGCGCAGCTTCAGGGTCTCTTTGCGCGCGGTCTCGGCCTGGTCTTCGGTGA
>JAYVDE010000652.1:0-3075 GCA_043749575.1 Burkholderiaceae bacterium
CGAGCTGGCCTTGCCGGACGGCTTCGACAGCGGCCTGCAGATCGGCGCCAGCGTCGCCTGCAACGGCGTCTGCCTCACCGTCACCACGCTGCCAGCGCCCGGCCGGGCCACCTTCGACGTGATGCAGCAGAGCCTGGGCCTGACCACGCTGGGCGCGCTGGCGGTGGGCAGCACGCTGAACGTTGAGCGCGCTGCGCGTGATGGTGCCGAGATTGGCGGCCACCCGCTCAGCGGCCACGTCGACTGCGTGGGCACGCTGTTGTCGGTCCGCCGGCCCGAGAACAACTGCGTGCTGCGCATCGGCGTGCCGGCCAGCCACATGCGTTATGTCTTCGCCAAGGGCTACATCGCGATCAACGGCGCCAGCCTGACGGTGGCCGAGGCCGATCGGCGCGAACGCTGGTTCGAGGTCTGGCTGATCCCCGAAACCCTGCGCATGACGACCTTTGGCGAGCAGCGCGAGGGCGCCACGCTGAACATCGAGATCGAGCGCCAGACGCAGGTGGTGGTCGACACCGTGCGCGACACGCTGGACGAACGCCTGGGCCCGCTGCTGCCGGCGCTGCAGGCCTTGCTGGCGCAGCAGGGCGGGTCGCTGGACGAGCTGGGGGCGGCGCTGACACTGCCGCGTTGAGCGCCGCGCTGAACGCCACGTTCAGCGCCACGTTTCGCGCCGCATTCAGCGCCGCGCCGGCTCAGCGCGCGGTCTTGCGGCGTGCGGCCACACCGGCGCCCAGCAGGGCCAGCGTCACCAGCGCCAGCGATTGCGGCTCGGGCACGCTTTGGGCATTCAGGGCCAAGTTATCGACGAAGGCCGTGCCGTCAGAACTGACGGCCAGGCCCTGGAAACGCAGCGTGCCCGCACCCTGCGCCGTGAACGACAGCCCCTGCGCCGACCAAGCCTGGCCGGCGTTGGTGGCAAAGCTGCTGGCGTTGAGCTTGACGCCGCCAAAGTAAACGTCGTAAGCGGTGTTGGCGTAGCCGGCGCGGCCCGCATCGTTCCAGGTCAATTGGTAGGCACCGGCGGCCAGGTTGATCGATTGTTCGATGTAGCTGGCGTTTTGCAGGCCCACCAACTGCAGGCCGAAGCTGTAGCCGCCCAGACCTTGGGGGTTGCCCCAGTCACCGCTGCCGGCGTTGATCATCACTGCAGGGCCGGACCAGCCCCCCGCTGCGCAGCCGTAGCAGTAGCTGTTGGTGACGAAAGGCGCTTCAAAGCTGCTGTTGCTCAGCAGGTTGGCCTGGGCCGGTGCGCTGGTGCCGAAAAGGGCAGCAAGCGCCAGCAGGGCGGGGGTAAAAAGGCGGGGCAGCGTGGTCATTTTTGAGGTTCCATCGAGTCGATGACAGAGTGTCGCGGCGCGTTTGCCTGGCGCAGTCCCCTGGCTTGGGGGGGCCGGCGTCCACTTCATCACGCTCTGGCAATGGCTGCTGATGTCGAGGCCTTCAGATGATCGCCTGCTCGGCGAATGGCCGGCCGCTCAGCAGCCGCTGCGGGCTGAAGTCCGACAGGTCCAGCGTCTGCCAGGCACCGGTCAGCAACTGCTCGGCCAGGCCGCGGCCGGCGGCAGCGGCATGCTGCAGGCCGTGGCCCGAGAAGCCGTTGCACAGCCAGAAATTGACGCAGCCCGGGTGCGGGCCGATCAGCGCGTTGTGGTCCAGCGGGTGCACCTCGTAGTAGCCGGCCCAGGCACTGTGCCGGCGCAGCGCCTCGAACGCCGGCACCCGGTGGGCCAGCGCCGGCCAGACCCGGTCGTCGAACTGCGCCAGGTCGGGCTGGTCCAGCGGCAAGTCGTCGGGGTCGGCGTCGCCGTCAGCGGGCGACCAGCCGCCGATGAAGCGGCTGCCTTCGCTGCGAAACCACACGCCCGCGGGGTCGACCACCAGCGGCGTTGATGGCAAGGCCGTGGCGCAGCTCATCACGAACACCGTGCGCCGGCGTGCGTGCACCGGCACTGGCCAGCCCGCCAGCCGCCCCACGGCGCCGGCCCAAGGTCCGGCCGCGTTGACAAAAGCATCGGCGGCCAGCGTGCCACCAGCCGCCAGGTGGGCCGCCACCAGCCGGCCGCCGGCCTGATCGAAGCCGACCACCCGGTCGCGCCGCCAGCGGGCGCCCAGCGCGCGCGCCTTCGCCGCCAGCGCACGGGCGAAAGCCTGGCCGTCGAGCCAGCCTTCGCCGGCCCCGCCCAGGCTGGCCAGCGCCAGGTCGTCGGTGCGTAACCAGGGGAAGCGCGCAGCGGTGTCGGCCGGGCTCAGTAGGGCGACGTCGGCACCGGCTTCGCGTTGTGCCGCGTGCTTGCGCCGCAGCACAGCGGCACCCGCCGCGGTGGCGCAAAACAGGTAGGCACCAGGCACGAAGCCCAGGTCCACCGGTCTGCCGTCGACGCCCAGCTCCTGCGTGGCCTGGCTGATCAGCGCATGGCCAAACTGCGACATGCGCACGTTGACCGGGTTGCTGAACTGCTGGCGCACCGAGCCGGCCGACAGCGCCGACGAGGCCTGCGTCAGCGCCGGGTCGGGCTCGACCACCTGCACGTCCACCACCGCACCGCCCAGCTGCTTGAGGAACAGCGCCACCGCCGAACCCACCGCGCCGCCGCCGATCACCAGCACCCGCATGTCTGCCCCTTTTTTGCGCCGCCAGCCTAGCACTGGCTGATTTGGCGGATTTGCGGATTGGCTGATTGGCTGATGGGCTGATGGGCTGATGGGCGGCTGGGCGGCTGGCCGGCTGGCCGGGCGCAGGCGACTTCAGTGGCCGCTGAAGCGCGGCTGCCGCTTCTCGGCAAACGCGGCCTTGCCCTCGGCCAGGTCGGCACTGGCGGCGCAGCGGTCTTCGCGCTCGCGCAGCGTCGCCAGATCGAACTCGCCGCGGGCAATCTCGTTGAGCGAGGCCTTCATGCCACGCAGCGCCAGCGGCGCACCGGCGGCCAGCGCATCGGCGATGGCCTGCACCTCGGCGTCGAGCCGGTCGGGTGCGACCAGCCGGTCGAGATAGCCCAGCGCCAGCAGCTGGTCGGCCGGCACGTCCTCGGCCAGCAGGAACAGCCGCTTGGCGGTGGCCAGCCCCAGCCGCGA
>JAYVDE010000653.1:0-3070 GCA_043749575.1 Burkholderiaceae bacterium
TGCGCGGCCACCCAGCGCACCGCTGCCAGGCCATCATCGGCCGCAGCCGGGAAGCGGGCCTCGGGCGCATGCCGGTAGTCGACCGAGACGATCAGCACATCGGCGCGCTGGCACAGGTCGCGGCACAGCGGGTCGTCGGAGTCGTGGCTGCCCAGCACCCAGCCGCCACCGTGGAAATAGACCACCACCGGGTGCGGGCCCGCGCTGGCCGGCCGGTACAGCCGGTAGTTGAGCGGGCCCACCGCGCCCGGCAGCGTGCCGTCGACGGTCTCGCCCACCGCCGGCCCAGGCGGCCGCGCCGCCGACAACTGCGCCAGAAAGGCCCGTGCCTGGGCTGCCGGCATCGACTCGAAAGTGGGCAGGCCCATCGCCGCCATCATCTGCAGCACCATCGCCACGTCGGGCTGGACCCGCCGGACCACGCCGTCGGTGCAGCGGCTGCCGTTCGGGCCCGAGCGCCTGAAGCCCAACCAGTCGCTGGCCACCACTTCGTCGCAAGCCGCGCGGTAGGCATCAACACCACCGACATACGGCAGCAACACCCGTGGCTTGCCGGGCACGTTGGCGCCCATGTACCAGGAGTCGGCGCTGGGAAACAGCGTGATGCTGGCGCAGTCGTTGGCATGTGTCAGCCAGCCGGCCTCGGCGGTTTCAGTGGGCTCGATGGTCGTCATGCCCTCGGCGCGCAGCTGGTCCAGGCAGTGGGCGACCCAATCGACATGCTGCTCGATCGACACCATCATGTTGGACAGCACCGACGGGCTGCCCGGCCCGGTAATCGTGAAGAAGTTGGGAAAGCCGACCGTCATCAGCCCCAGGTAATTGATCGGCCCGTGGGCCCACTTTTGTTTGAGCGTGAGGCCAGCGCGGCCGCTGATGTCGACCGCCACGAGCGCGCCGGTCATGGCGTCGAAGCCGGTGGCATAGACGATGGCGTCGAACGCCATCGCTTCGCCCTGCAGCGCGATGCCGGTCTCGGTGATGGTCTCGATCGGCTGGGCTCGCAGGTCGACTAAGCGCACCTGGGGCTGGTTGAAGGTGGTGTAGTAGCCGCTGTCCAGGCAGGGCCGCTTGGTGCCGAAGGCATGGTCCTGCGGGCACAGCAGCTCGGCGGTCTGCGGGTCGTTCACCACGGCGCGGATCTTCTCGCGCAGCATCTCGGCGACGATTTCATTGGAATCGGCAAACAGTATCTGGTCGGCAAACACGCCCAGGATGGGGATCAGCTCGCCGGTTGCCCAAGCCGCCTCAAAACGCTCGCGCTGCAGCTCGGGCGTGCTGTAGCGGCCGTAGACCTGGGTCGGCTCGCTGGACACGCCGGCCCGCGACCATTTGGCGGCCTGGCGGTAGGCCGTGCGGTCGGCGTCCAGCGGCGCCTGCCGTTCGGGTTTGATCGGGCCGTTGCCGGCGGGAATCGAGAAATTCGGCGTGCGCTGGAACACCGTCAACTGCTTGGCCTGGCGGGCGATGATCGGGATCGCCTGGATGCCCGACGATCCGGTGCCGATCACCGCCACCCGCTGGCCGGTGAAGTCAACCCCCTCGTGCGGCCAGTGGCTGGTGTGGTAGACCTCGCCCTTGAAGCGGTCGGCACCGGTGATGTCGGGCGTCTTGGGCAGCGACAGGCAGCCAGTGGCCATCACGTAGTGCTGGCAGCTGATCTCGGCGCCGGCGTCGGTGCGCAGCCGCCAGCGCGCGGCGGCCTCGTCCCAGCGGGCGGCCACGACGCGGGTGTTCAGGCTGATGTCGCGGCGCAGGTCGTAGCGGTCGGCCACGAACTGGGCATAACGCAGGATCTCGGGCTGGGTGGCGTACTTCTCCGACCAGGTCCAGTCTTTTTCCAGTGCGGGGTCGAAGCTGAAGGTGTAGTCGGTGGTCGGGATGTCGCAGCGGGCGCCGGGATAGCGGTTCCAGTACCAGGTGCCGCCAACATCGTCGGCCGCCTCCAGCACGCGGGTCGAGAAGCCCAGCTGGCGCAAGCGGTGCAGCAGGTAGAGGCCGGAAAAACCGGCCCCCACCACCACCACGTCGACCTCGGCCGGACTGGCAGCCCTTGCTTGAGTTTTGCTGTCCACCATGCGCATGCTCCCCAGGATGAGGGGCTGGTTCAGCGATGACCGCCGTGGCCCCAAAGGGCTCATCTTGCACGGCCAGTGACCGCAGCGTGCCGCGGTTTTCCCGGAGCCTCCCAAACTGCCGCCGGCTTACCGTCCCTGTCGGCACGGTCGCTCAGCGACAGCCTTGCGGCCCTGCCCGCTCGAAGCGCCGGCCTTCGAAGTGCTGGGTCGGCCCGCTGGACCGCAGCCACAGCAGCGAGTCGCCCAGCTGCCGCAGCAGCTGCGGCGCGGCCTGCGAAGCGCTGACTGCATGCAGCTGGTCGGCCACCACCCGGCCATCAAACACCAGCAGCGGCGCCGCGGCGCCCTGGTTTGACAGTTTGGTCGACAAGGTGGCCGAGAACGCCTGGAAGCGCTGGCTGATGGCCAACGAGGCGCCGGCCGTGCACCACAGCCCCTGCACGGCCGCCGGCACCAGCCACAGGTGCACGGTTGATCGCTTCTCGCGGCCGATCACCTTATCGGGCACCTCCAGCGTCAGCTGACGATCGGCCAGCCAATCGCCCATGGCCCAGTCGTGGCTGACGATGCGGGTGCCCGGCGCCAGCGCCAGCAGGCGCGGGCGCAGCTGCAGGTTGACCTCGGGCAGCAGGTACAGGGTGATGACCTGCGCGGCCGACAGATCGGTCTCGAACAGATCCTGGACGCGGAACTCCGCCCGGTCGGCCACGCCGGCGGCACGGGCGTTGTCGCGGCTGCGGGCCACCAGCTCGGGATCGATCTCCACCCCCAGCCCGCGGGCCCCGAAACGCCGGGCCGCGGTGATGACGATGCGGCCATCGCCCGAACCGAGGTCGACGACAAAGTCATTCGCCGTGACGCCGGCCAATTGCAGCATCGCCAGCGTGACCCGGTCGGGCGTGGTGATGAAGGGCACTTCGTCCTGCGCCCGGGCTTCGCCCAGCAAGCCGGCCGCCAAGGCCAGCGTCGCCAGCAGCCGGCGCGGCAAGTGC
>JAYVDE010000654.1:0-3069 GCA_043749575.1 Burkholderiaceae bacterium
CACCTGGCGCTGCTCGGCCTGGCCGCGCAGTTGCCAGGTCAACTCAGCGCACTGGGCCAGGCCGGTGGCGCCCAGCGGGTGGCCTTTGCTGAGCAGGCCACCCGACGGATTGGTGACGACCCGCCCGCCGTAGGTGTTGTCGCCGTCGAGGATGAACTTCTCGGCCGTGCCTTCCGGCGTCAGGCCCAGCGCCTCGTAGCTGATCAACTCGTTGGCCG
Organism: Burkholderiaceae bacterium; assembly: GCA_043749575.1. Taxonomy (GTDB): domain Bacteria; phylum Pseudomonadota; class Gammaproteobacteria; order Burkholderiales; family Burkholderiaceae_C; genus Pseudaquabacterium. Next base: position 219 of record JAYVDE010000654.1, read on the forward strand.
TGAAGCAGTCGTGCAGCTCGACCACATCGACGTCCTCGGGGCCGATGCCGGCGGCCTCATAGACCTTGGCGGCGGCGGCGGCGGCCATGTCGGCGCCCACCAGCTTGCGCATGTCGCGGCTGGCGAAGGTCGATTCGCTGTCGGTGGTCATAGCTTGGGCGGCGATGACGACGCGGCGGTCCAGCCCGTGGCGGCGGGCGAAATCCGCGCTGCACAGGATGGCCGCGGCGCCGCCGCAGGTCGGCGGGCAGCATTGCAGCCGGGTCAGCGGGTCGAACACCGTGGGCGAGGCCAGCACTTCATCGAGCGTGACGGTCTGGCGGAACACCGCCAGCGGGTTGCGCGCCGCGTGCTGGCGCGCCTTGACCGAGATCCGCGCAAAGGTGCTGGGCGCGATGCCGAACTGTTGGATGTAGTCGCGCGCCGCACCGCCGAAGAACTGCGCCGCGCGGGGTGCGGCTGGCTGCCAGCCCTGGGTCTCGGTCGCGTTGGCGATGAAACGCGCCAGCGGCGACGGCCGGTCGGTGTAGGTGCCTTTCAGCGCGCCGGGCACCATCTGCTCGAAGCCCAGCGCCAACACGCATTCGGCCGCGCCCGAGGCCACCGCCTGGCGCGCCAGGAACAGCGCGGTGCTGCCGGTCGAGCAGTTGTTGTTGACGTTGAACACCGGGATGCCGGTGAGCCCCACACCGTAGATCGCCGCCTGGCCGGCGGTGCTGTCGCCAAACACGTAACCCACATAGGCTTGTTCGACCTTGGCGTAATCGATGCCGGCATCGTCGAGCGCCAGGCGCGCGGCCTTGGCGCCCATCACCTCGTAGGACTCGCTGGCCCCGGGCTTGGTGAACGGGATCATGCCCACGCCCACCACGTGAACGGCTTGTGTCATCGATGTCTCCTTCGGTTGCTCGGTGTCGATCAGATCGGGGAAAGTGGCTCAGCGCAGCACGGCGCTGGCTTGCGCAGCGCGCACCAGCGCCCGGGCGTCGTCGGCCAGCAAAAAGCCTGCCGCCTGGGCGGTGTCGGCGGCGCGCTGCACGGCGGCCACATAGCCGTCGTGGCTGCCGTAGCGCTCTTCCAGCGAGGGGCGCGGGTCGCCCGCCGCCTCGCGTTCAAGCATGCTGCGGGCAAACGGCAGCATGCCGCCGGTGTAGTTGCAGATCTGCCCGGCATGGAAGGGCCGGGCACCGCCGGCGGTGATGTTCCAGCCCAGGTAGGTGCCCAGCGGCGCGTCGTGCAGTACCACCGGCACGCCGCCGCGCTCGTTGCCGTCGGCATCGACCTTGGGTGCCAGCATCGCCAACACCTGCTTGATGCGCGGCGGCGCCAGGCTGGGGATGCCCGAGCCATCGACCGCGTTGAACCGCGGCCCCCAGTCGAGGTCGTGCACCGGCATGATGAAGTCGGCCTCGGGCGCGCTGGCGCGCAGGCCCGGCAGCGTGGGGAAGCCCAGCGCCGCCTTGTGCGCGGGCGCCAGTTCTCCGGCGGCCAGCGTAGGCCAGCGGCTGGGCGGTGGTGGCGTGCCGGCCACCACCCATTGGCGGAAGTGCTGGCGCAGCGCGTTCACCGTCTCGGTGTGCGGCATCGGATTGGCCGGCAGCACGGCGCTGCCGAAGTTGTTGCCCGGACAGCTGCCACCGGGCTGGGCCAGCGCCACGCCGGGCAGGCTGGTGTCGAAGCCGCCCGCACCGCCGCCATGCGACGAGCTGGCCAGGTAGTAGCGCCGCACGTTCGCGGGCAGCGGCAGGTCGGCTTTTGCGTCGGTACCCACCCATTCGGGCGTCAGCTTCAGCGCCCAGACCTCGGCCGAGCCGAAATGCTCGATCACCTTGGGGCAGGTGCGGCTGGCCTGGCAGCGGTCGAGGATGCCTGCGGTCGGGCCGCCGCGCACCGGGTCGGGGTGCTGGGCCCACCATTGCGGGCCCTCGCTGCCGGGCTGGTAGAGCTCGAGCACGCCGTCGGGCTGGGCCCAGCGGAAGTTCAGCGCAATGCGCCGGCCGGCGATGATGGGCCACAGGCCGTCATGCACGGGTTGGCCGTCTTCGGCCTGGTTGAAGCCCAGGTGCAGCCAAGCGCGCAGGAAATTGCCCGATTGCGAGATGCCCCGCCCGATGCTGTGGCGCGCCATCCCCGCCACCGGGTTGGGCGTGCCGCTGTCGTCGGCCTTGGTGGTCTTGAAGAACTGGCCCAGGTCGCGCCAGGCGGCAAAGCCCAGGCCCAGCACCAGCGGGTCGGCGGCGGTGTAGACCACCTGGTAGAGCCGCTGCGCGTCGAAGCCGGCCTTCAGGCAGATCTGCGTGGCGTCGGGCGTGCCGGGGAACGGGTTGCCGGCGCTGCAGCGGGCCCAGGCCCACTGGTCGGACGGGATCAGCCGCTCGTCGCTGACCTCGCCACGCTGGTTTTCACCGCCGCGCGACACCAGCCGGGCTTTGGCGGTGTCCAGGCTCATCGGCACATAGGGCACCGGGTTGGTCTGCACCAGCAGCGGCTGCGAGTCGGGCCCGCTGCGGTTGACGATGCGGGCGAACACCTCGCCGGTGATGCGCTCGCCGCCGACGCCACGCGCCACCGGCAATTTCAGCCATTGCGCACCGGCCACGCTGGCGGTGGCGCGCACGGCAGTGTTGCCGGCGTTGTCGCCCTGCCAGGCGCTGGCCAGCAGCACGTCGCCGGCCTGGCGTTCGGCCACCGCCATCGGAAACACCCGGCCGCGGTTGGGCACGTCGTGCCACAGCAGGCCGCTGGCCTGCTTGGCGTCCACCGGTTTGATCAGCAGGAAGCTGGCGACGTAACGCGCCTTGCCATCGGCATCCAACGCCAGGGCGATGTCCTGGATCAGCGCATTGCCGGG
>JAYVDE010000655.1:0-8413 GCA_043749575.1 Burkholderiaceae bacterium
GACCAGCTTGCTCGGCGCTTTGTCGGTGCCCAGGCCGACCAGCGCGGCCACGGTGGCGCCCACGTTGGTGCCCTTGCTGTCGTCGAAGGCCTCGATGCCGCCCAGGCTGGCGATCAGTTCGACCCGGTGCGGTTCACCGTGGTAGTCGCGCAGGCCATGCAGCAGCGCGTTGAGCGGGCAGCCGATCGCCGTGGCCAGTGCCAGCGCGGCCAGCGCGTTGGCCGCGTTGTGGCGGCCGCGGATGTGCAGCGCGTCGGCGGGCATCAGGCGCTGCAGCTGGAGGGCTTCGTCGTCTTGCTGGCGGCCGGCTTTGCGGCGGGCCGAGCTCTCATCGACCTCGCGAGCGCGCACCAGCCAGGCCATGCCGCGCTCGACCACCAGGCCAAAGTCGCCCGGGTGCTGCGGCGTGTCCAGGCCGAAGCGAACCACTTTGCGGCCGACCGATTTCGCCGGCTTGCCGCGCCCGCCCTTGACCAGCACCGCTGCGGGCACCATCGCCTCGACACGCGGGTCGTCGCGGTTGATCACCATCACGGCGGCAGCGTCCGAACGGGCGCCGAAGATGCGCGCCTTGGCCGCAGCATAGGAATCCATCGAGCCGTGCCAGTCGAGGTGGTCCTGGCTGATGTTGAGCACGACGGCGGCGCTGGGCTCGAAGCCGCGCACCTCGTCGAGCTGAAAGCTGGACAACTCCAACACCCAGACCTGGGGCAGGTGTTCAAACACCGGCGCGACCGGCGGCGGGGGCGCCAGTTGCAGCGGGGCGGCGGCGGCGTCGGACTCAGCCTCCGCGTCGACGCCCGTCTCGGCGTCCGTGTCGGTGTCGGTGTCGGTGTCGGTGTCGGTATGGGTACCGGCAAAGGCGTCGGCGTCGGCGTCGGCGTCGACAACAGCGTCGGCCGCCACCGGCTCCAGGTCCAGCGCTGCGGCCAGCGTGTTCAGCATCGTCGGCCCGATGTTGCCGGCCGCCGCCACCCGCAGGCCACAGCGGGCGACCAGCAGTGCCGTCATCGCGGTGGTGGTGGTCTTGCCGTTGGTGCCGGTGATCGCCAGCACCTGGGGCTGATAGCCACGGTCGGCCTTCAGGTCGGCCAGCGCGCGGGCAAACAGATCGAGCTCGCCGCCGATCACGATGCCGGTGGCGCGAGCAGCGTCCAGCACCGGGGCAATGCGGGCGTCGTGCGGCGCCAGGCCGGGGCTTTTCAGCAGCATCTGCACGCCGACCAGGTGCTCGGCTGTCAGCACGCCGCTGAACAAGACCACGCCCGGCACGGCCTCGCGCAGCGCTGCGGCCTGCGGCGGCTGCTCACGCGAATCCCACACTTGTACCCGCGCGCCATGGCGGGCGCACCAGCGTGCCATCGCCAGGCCGGACTCACCGAGGCCCAGCACCAGCACCGACAGGTTGGCGAGGTGGTGGGCAAGACCCGCCGGGCCGCCCCAAGGGTATTGCGCGCCCCCGGGCCCTTGCAGGGGCTCGTACCGAGCCCCGGGGGCAGCGAACGGAGTGAACGTGGGGGTCATCATCGAAGTTTGAGACTCGCCAGGCCGACCAGGCACAGCAGCATCGTGATGATCCAGAAGCGGATGACGACTTGGGTCTCGGTCCAACCGCTCTTCTCGAAATGGTGGTGCAGCGGCGCCATCTTGAAGATGCGCCGGCCGCGGCCGAACTTCTTTTTGGTGTACTTGAACCAGCTCACTTGCAGCATCACCGACAGCACCTCGACGACGAACACGCCGCCCATGATGCCGAGCACGATCTCTTGCCGGGTGATGACCGCCAGCGTGCCCAGCGCGCCGCCCAGCGACAGCGCGCCGACGTCGCCCATGAACACTTGTGCCGGGTGGGCGTTGAACCACAGGAAGGCCAGGCCCGCACCGGCCAGCGCGCCACAGAACACCAGCAACTCGCCAGCGCCGGGGATGTGGGGAAACAGCAGGTACTTGCTGTAGACCGCGTTGCCGACGATGTAGGCAAAGATGCCCAGCGCCGAGCCCACCAGCACCACCGGCATGATGGCCAGGCCGTCGAGCCCGTCGGTGAAGTTGACCGCATTGCTGGCGCCGACGATGACAAAGTAGCTCAGCGCCATGAAACCGAACACCCCCAGCGGGTAGCTCACCGACTTGAAGAACGGCAGCATCAGGTCGGCCTTGGGCGGCAGGTCGTTCGAGAAACCGCTTTGCACCCAGCTGACAAACAGCTCCAGCACGCGCAGGTTGGTGGTTTCCGAGACCGAGAAGGCCAGGTAGATCGCGGCCACGCCGCCGATCAGCGATTGCCAGAAGAACTTCTCGCGTGAGCGCATGCCCTCGGGGTCCTTGTTGACCACCTTGCGCCAGTCGTCGACCCAGCCCACCGCGCCAAAGCCGAAGGTGACCAACATCACCACCCAGACAAACCGGTTGCTCCAGTCGAACCACAGCAGCGTGGCCACACCGAGGCCGATGAGGATCAACACACCGCCCATGGTCGGCGTGCCACGCTTGGCCAGGTGGCTCTGCAGGCCGTATTCGCGGATCGGCTGGCCGATCTTCAGCTCGGTGAGCCGGCGGATCACCCAGGGGCCCAGCCCCAGGCCGATCAGCAACGCGGTCATCGCCGCCATCACGGCCCGGAAAGTAAGGTACTGGAAGACGCGCAAGAAGCCCCAGTCGGGGTGCTGCGCCAGCAACCATTGGCTCAGGCTCAGCAGCACGGGGCGTCCTTGGTGTCGAGGCGGTCGCAGCCTTGCTGCAACGCAGCGACCACGGTTTCCATGCGCATGAAGCGCGAGCCCTTGACCAGCACCGACGCGCAGGCCGGTGCGGTGGCCAGCGCGGCGATCAGCGGGTCGGTGCGGTCGAAATGACGGGCGCCAGGCCCGAACGCCAGCGCGGTGTCGGCGCTCAGGGGGCCGGCGGTCCAGCAGTGCGCGATGCCCGAGGTGCGGGCAAAGGCCCCCACCTCGGCATGGCAGGCCGGGCCTTGATCGCCGACCTCGCCCATGTCGCCCAGCACCAGCCAGTGCGGGCCGGGCAGCGTGGCCAGCATGCTGATCGCCGCGCGCACCGAGTCGGGGTTGGCGTTGTAACTGTCGTCGACCAGCGTGACCCAGCGCCCGCCGAGCCAGCAGCGGCCCAGCTTGGAGCGGCCAGCCACCGGGCGGAAGGCCTGCAGGCCCGTGACGATGGCGGCCAGCGGTGCGCCGACGGCCAGCGCCGCGGTGGCGGCGGCCAGCGCGTTGTGCAGGTTGTGCTGGCCGGCCAGCTGCAGGTTGACGGTGGCCTGGCCGACGGGCGTGTGCAGGTGCAACGCCCAGTGGCCGGTGTGGCCGGTGTGGCCGGTTTGGCCGGTGTCGCCGGCCGATCCGCTGGCGGCCACCCACAGCGCCACACCGTGCACGTCGGCCGTGCTGTGCAGCGGGTTGTCGTCACCGTCACCGTCGCGCAGCGCGAAGCTGCGTTGCGGGCGGCCGCCGGCCAATGCCCGCCACACCGCCGCGTGGGCGTCGTCGGCCGGGTACACCGCCACGCCATTGGCCGGCAGCGCGCTGATGACGGCGCCGTTCTCTTCGGCCACCGCCTGCACGCTGGCCATGAATTCCTGGTGCTCGCGCTGCGCATTGTTGACCAGCGCCACCGTGGGCTGGGCCATGGCCGCCAGCAGGGCGATCTCACCGGGGTGGTTCATGCCGAGTTCGAGCACCGCGACGCGGTGGTGCACGGCGCTGTCCTGGCGCAGCCGCAGCACGGTCAGCGGCACGCCGATGGGGTTGTTGTAGTTGCCGGCGGTGGCCAGCGCGGCATCACCCAACCAGGCCCGCAGGATGGCCGCGATCATCTGGGTGACGGTGGTCTTGCCGTTGCTGCCGGTGACGGCAATCAGCGGCAACTGCAGCCGGGCACGCCAGGCCGTGGCCAGTTGCTGCAGCGCGGCCAGCGCATCGGGCACCAGCAGGCCGGGCAGGCCGGCTTCGGCCAGGCCGTGCTCGGCCAAGGCCGCAGCGGCACCGGCGGCCTTGGCCTGGGGTAAGAAGGCATGGGCGTCGAAACGCTCGCCGCGCAGCGCGACGAACAAGTCGCCAGCAGCCAGCGAGCGGGTGTCGGTGTGCACCCGCAGCAGCGGCGTCTGGCCGTCGCCCACCAGAATGGAACCCGGCAGCAGCGCGTGGGCCTGGGCCAGCGTCATCAGCACTTCGCTCATGTCCGCGCCCCCTGCGCCAGCGCCTCGGCGGCCACCGCAGCATCGGAAAATGGCCGTTTGTGGCCGGCCACGTCCTGGTAGTCCTCGTGGCCCTTGCCGGCGATCAGCACGACATCGGCGGCGGCGGCACGCTGCAGCGCGTGCTCGATGGCGGTGCGGCGGTCCTCGATCACCATCACCTCGGCGTCGGCCGGCAAGCCGGCGCGGATCTGCTGCAGGATCGCTGCCGGGTCTTCCAGCCGCGGGTTGTCGCTGGTCAGCACCAGCCGGTCGGCACCGCGCTGGCCGATGGCGCCCATCAGCGGGCGCTTGCTGGCGTCGCGGTTGCCACCGCAACCGAACACAAACCACAACACACCGCCGCGCGCGGCGGCCAGCGGGCGCAACGCGGCCAGCGCCTTGTCCAGCGCGTCGGGGGTGTGGGCGTAGTCGACCAGCACCTCGGGCGAGTTGGCTCCGGCAGGCACGCGGTGGCCGGTTGCGCCAGCGGTGACCCGCTGCATCCGGCCGGGCACCGGGCCGAGCAGCGGCACCACCGCAGCGGCGTCGACCAGCGCCACGCCCAGCGCACGCAGCGCGCCCAGCACGGCCAGCAGGTTCTCGGCGTTGAAGTCGCCGATCAATCGGCTGCGCACCGGCACGCGCTGCGCGCCCTCGACCGCCGTGAACGCCAGGCCGCCGTCGGCGTAGTGCAGGTTCTCGGCGCGCAGCCGGGCCGGCGCCTGCAGGGCCGTGGTCCACAGGTCGAGGCCGGCGGCGGCCAGTTCGGGGGCCAGCACCGCACCTTGGGCGTCGTCGATGTTGAGCACCGCCGCTTGCAGGCCCGGCCAGTTGAACAAGGCCCGCTTGGCGGCCCAGTAGGTGGCCATGTCACCGTGGAAGTCGAGGTGGTCGCGGCTGAAGTTGGTGAACTGGGCCACCGTGATCGGCGTGCCGGCCAGCCGCTGCTCGACCAGGCCGATCGACGAGGCCTCGACCGCGCAGGCGACGAAGCCCTGGTCGACCATGCGCCGAAAGCCGGCCTGCAGCGTCACCGGGTCGGGCGTGGTCAGGCCGGTGTGGACCAGGCTGCCGGACAGATTGGCAAGCGGCTGCTCGCCACTCGGCGCAACAAGCGGCGGTTCACCTATCCCCAGCGTGCCCACCAGGCCGCAGCGCCGGCCCAGCGCCGACAGCGCTTGCGCCGTCCACCAGGCGGTGCTGCTCTTGCCGTTGGTGCCGGTGACCGCGATGACCTGCAGCGCGCCCGCCGGCTGGCCGAACCAGGCCGCGGCCAACGGTCCGGTAGCCGCCTTCAAACCGGCCAGCGCGGCAATGCGGTCATCCGCCGCGGCCAGGTCGAACGCTGCAAGCCCGTCGGCTTCGACCAGGCAAGCGGCGGCGCCCGCCGCCAACGCCGCTGCGACGAAACGTCGGCCATCGGTGGCGTAACCCGGCCAGGCGATGAAAGCATCCCCGGGCTGCACCAGCCGGCTGTCGGTGCGCAGCGCCGCAGCGCCTGCGGGCGGCACGTGCGCGGCCAGCCAGGCGCTGGCTTCGGCGATCGAGTGGAGCAAGCGGACCATGCTCAGAAACTCTCCGGCGCGGCCGGCAAGGCCTTGGCCATGACGCTGGTCTTGACGTCCAGGTCGGGCGGCACGCCCAGCGTGCGCAAGGTCTGCTGCACCACCTGGCTGAAGACGGGCGCGGCCACCGCACCGCCGAAATACTGGCCATTGCGGGGCTCGTCGATCATCACCGCGACCACGATGCGCGGCTTGTCCACCGGCGCCAGACCGACGAACCACGAGCGGTACTTGTTGCTGGCGTAGCCCTTGCCTTCTTGTTTGTGCGCGGTGCCGCTCTTGCCACCCACCGAATAGCCGATGGTCTGCGCCAACGGCCCGGTACCGCCCGGGCCGGCGGCCAGCTGCAGCATCTTGCGGATCTCGCGGGCGGTTTCGGGCGACAGCACACGCACCCCGGCCACGGTGTTTTCCTGCTTCAGTAGGGTGATGGGGATGACCTCACCGTCGCGGGCAAAGGTAGTGTAGGCATGGGCCATCTGCAGCAGCGAGGCCGACAGGCCGTAGCCGTAGCTCATGGTCGCCTGCTCGATCGGCCGCCAGGTCTTGTAGGGCCGCAAGCGGCCGGTGACGGCACCGGGGAAGCTGATTTGCGGCTTCTGGCCATAACCGACGTTGGAGAACAGCTCCCACAGCTCACGGGGCTGCATCTGCATGCTGATGCGCACGGTGCCGATGTTGCTGCTCTTCTGGATCACCTCGCGCACCGTCAGCATGCCGTGCGGGTGCGAATCCTTGATCGCGATGCCGCTGACCACCACACTGCCCGGTGAGGTGTTGATCGGGGTGTCGGGCTTGACCCGGCCGGTCTCCAACGCCAGCGCCATCACCAGTGGCTTCATCGTCGAGCCCGGCTCGAAGATGTCGGTCAGCGCGCGGTTGCGCAGCTGCTCGCCGTTGCGCCGGCCGCGTTCACCGGGGTCGTAGCTGGGGTAGTTGGCCAGCGCCAGCACCTCACCGCTCTGCACGTCGAGCACGACCACGCTGCCGGCCTTGGCCTTGTGCTCGGCCACCGCATCGCGCACCCGCTGGTAGGCAAAAAACTGCACTTTGGCATCGACCGACAAGGCGATGTCGCTGCCGTCGGCCGGGTCGACGTGGGTGCCGATGTCCTCGATCACCCGACCCAGCCGGTCTTTGACCACACCGCGCGAGCCGTTGTGGCCTTGCAGCTGCTTTTGGAAGGCCAGCTCGATGCCTTCCTGGCCCTGGTCTTCCAGGTTGGTGAAGCCGACCACGTGCGCCGCCGATTCACCCTCGGGGTAGCGGCGGCGGTACTCGCGGCTGGAATAAAGGCCCTTGATGCCCAGCGCCTGGATCTGGGCCCAGACCTCGGTGTCGATCTGGCGGCGGATCCAGGCGAAATTGACGCTGCCCGTGGCCAGCCGGGCCTCCAGTTCGGCACCCGTCATGCCCAGCAACTGGGCCAGCTGGGCGCGCTGGCCCAGCGAGGCCTGAAAGTCTTTGGGGATCGCCCAGACGCTGGGCACCGGCACGCTGGTGGCCAGCAGCTGGCCACTGCGGTCGAGCACCCGGCCGCGGCTGGCCGGCACTTCCAGCAAGTGGGCATAGCGCTTCTCGCCCTCGCGCTGAAAGAACTCGGGCCCGATCAGCTGGATGTAGGCCGCCCGGCCCAACAGGCCCGCAAAGCCGAAGCCGACCGCCGCGACGATGAAACGGCTGCGCCAGCTGGGCATCTTGCTGGCCAGCAAGGGGCTGGTAGCGTAGTTGACGCCACGCACCGAGGTCGCCGCGAGCGGATTTTTCATGGCTTGGCCCGCGGGCTCGGGGCCGCGGCTGCCGCTGGCAAAACCGGCGCCACCGCAGCGCGGCCTTCGTACAGGGTGACGGCCGGCGTGGCGGTGACCATGCGCAGCTTCTCGCGCGCCGTGCGCTCGACCCGCAGGTTAGTGGCCTGCAGTTGGCGCTCGGCCTCCAGCCGCTTTTGCTCGCCCTGCAGGCGCAGCGCTTCCAGATCGGCGCGGTGCAAGTTGGTGAACAGCCGGCGTGCGTCGTAGGCGGTGCTGACCATCAGCAAGGCGCTGCCGATCACCGCCAGCAGCAGCAGCACGTTGAACTTCGTCACGCGGCAAGCCTCCACGCTGTGCGCTGCAGCTTAAGTGCTTTGGCGCCGCTCATGCCGGCACCTCGGTGCGCTCAGCCACCCGCAGCGTGGCCGAGCGTGCGCGCGGGTTGGCACGCACCTCGCCCACGCCGGGCTTCAGGCGGCCCAGCGCGACCAGCTTCATCGCCTGGGGTGCTGCGTACAGGCTGGGCGAGTTGCGGTCGACGACCTCTTTGCTTTCGCGGGCGATGAAGGTCTTGACGATGCGGTCTTCCAGTGAATGGAAGCTGATCGCCGCCAGCCGGCCGCCCGGCGCCAGCAGGGCCAGCGTGGCGATCAGCCCTTGTTCAAGCTCCTCAAGCTCGCCATTGACGAGAATCCGAAGAGCCTGAAAGGTGCGCGTGGCGGGGTCTTGGCCCGGCTCGCGGGTCTTGACCGCACCAGCCACGACTTTGGACAGCTCGAGGGTGGTGGCGACTGGCTGCCCGCTTTCCCGGCTCGTGGCTCGTGCGGTCAAGACCCGCGAGCCGGGCCAGAACCCTGCAACGCGGACATTTCAAGCTCTTCGGATTTTCGTCAACGCTGAGCTCGAGG
>JAYVDE010000656.1:0-3058 GCA_043749575.1 Burkholderiaceae bacterium
GCTGATGGAGCACATGAGCCATTTGCTGGCGCTGCGCGAGCGTGAGCCGGCGGCGATGGCGCTGCTGGCGCTGCGCATCGAGGGTTTGTCTGCGACCGAAGCACGGCTGGGCATCGAGGCCGCCAACGTGCTGCGGCGCAAAGTGGCGGTGCGCTTGCGCTCGGGCCTGCGGGCCAGCGACGTGGTGGCCTCGGTGGGCGTGGACAGCTTTGTCGTGCTGCTGGCCTGGATCGATGACGCCGCCAATGCCGACCGGGTGGCGCTGAAGCTGGCGCAATCGCTGCAACGGCCGTTCACCGTGGCCGGGCAGGATGTCGCCATCGCCGTGGCGACCGGAGTCGCTCAATACCCGCTGCATGGCAAGGACGCCGACGTGCTGCTGCGCCGGGCGCTGGGCCAGGCCGGCGAAGGCCAGGTGCTGGGCCGCGTCGGCCTCAGCCCGCGGCTGGGCGGCGCGGCGGCCAACGACGACTGAGGTCGGCCGCTGCCGGCCGCTTACTTCAAGATGTCGCCCAGGCAGAGGTACTTGATCTCAACGTAGTCTTCGATGCCCTGACGCGCGCCCTCGCGGCCCAGGCCCGACTGTTTGACGCCGCCGAAGGGCACCTCGGCGGTCGAGATCAGCCCGGTGTTGATGCCCACCATGCCGTATTCCAGCGCCTCGCCGACACGGAACACGCGGCCGATGTCGCGGCTGTAGAAATAACTGGCCAGGCCGAACTCGGTGTCGTTGGCCAGCCTGATCGCCTCGGCCTCGGTCTCGAAGCGGAACACCGGCGCCACCGGGCCGAAGGTCTCCTCCTTCGAGCACAGCATGTCGGACGTCACGTCGGCCAGCACGGTGGGGCGGTAGAAGCGCTCGGCTATGCGTTCGCCGCCCACCACCACCCGGGCCCCCTTGGCCAGCGCGTCGGCCACGTGCGCCTCCACCTTGGCAATCGCCTGGTCGTCGATCATCGGCCCCTGGCTGACACCGGCCTCGAAGCCGTTGCCGACCTGGATGCCGCGCGCCTTGGCGGCCAGTTTTTCGACGAATTGGTCATAGACCCCGGCCTGCACGTAGAAGCGGTTGGCGCAGACGCAGGTCTGGCCGGCGTTGCGGTACTTGCTGGCCATCGCGCCTTCAACCGCCGAATCGATGTCGGCATCGTCGAACACGATGAAGGGCGCGTTGCCGCCGAGTTCCAGGCTGACCTTTTTGACCGTCGGCGCGCATTGCCGAGCCAGGATGCGGCCGACCTCGGTCGATCCGGTGAAGGACAGGTGGCGCACCACGTCGCTGCTGCACAGCACCTTGCCGACCTCGATCGACTGCTCGGCGTCGGCGGTGATGATGTTGAGCACCCCCGCGGGCATGCCGGCGCGCTGGGCCAGCTCGGCCACCGCCAGCGCTGACAGCGGCGTGGCCTCGGCCGGCTTGATGATCACCGGGCAACCGGCGGCCAGCGCCGGTGCCACCTTGCGGGTGATCATCGCGATCGGAAAGTTCCACGGCGTGATCGCCGCGCAGACCCCCACCGGCTGTTTGATGACGATGTAGCGCTTGTTGTTGTCGGTGGTCGGGATGGTCTCGCCATACACCCGCTTGGCTTCTTCGGCGAACCACTCGATGAAGCTGGCGCCATAGATCACTTCGCCGCGCGCTTCGGCCAGCGGCTTGCCCTGCTCGGCGGTCATGATGCGGGCCAGGTCGTCGGCATGCTGGTGCAGCAGGTGGAACCACTTCATCATCACCGCGGCGCGCTCTTTGGCGGTCTTGGCGCGCCAGGGGCCCCAGGCCTTCTCGGCCGCGACGATGGCGTTGTGGCAGTCCACCGGGCCCAAGTTGGCCACGTCGGCCAGCTTGAGGCCGGTGGCCGGGTCGATGACGTCGAAGCGCGCGTGGCCGGCGGCGCCGCCCGCCACCCACTCACCACCGATCAGCGCATCGGTCTTCAGCAGCCCAGGGTCGTTCAGGCTGGCCAGCGGGGAGGTCTTCATGTCCATCGGGTTCTCCTTCTTTATGGGGGTGGCCGGTGGTGCCGCGGCCGCTGCAAACCGAAACTATAGTGCGCAGTACCACTTTGAGCCGGGCTTGGTCATGACACCGGTTCTCAGCGCTGCGGTTTGCGTCGCCATCGTCGGTTTGCTGGCGTCTTGCAGCCAGCTGCCCGAGGCGCCACCAGCCGCCAAGGTGGTCTGGCTCGAGCAGAACTGGAGCGCTGCGCAGCGGCAGTGGTTCCACCACGTCAGCCAAGGCACGGCCACCTTGCCGCTGCCCTACGACTGGTTCATGGTCATCGAACAAGCCGAGCTGCGGCCCTTCGGCACGCCGGCGCTGTTCAGCGACCCCGCCCACCTGCGGCGCTGGGGCTTCATCGACAGCCCGCTGGGCAGCGGCAACCCGGGCGGCCTGCCGGTGGGTTTTGCGATCGACGAAAAACACCGCGACCCCAACACCGGCCAGGTCAGCCGGGCCATCGGCCTGACCTGCGCCGCCTGCCACACCGGCCAGTTGCGGTTCCAGGGCACGGCCATCGTGGTCGACGGTGGCCCGGCGATGACCGACCTCACCGGCATGGTCAGCGCGCTGGGCCTGGCGGTGGCCTTTACCCACTATGTGCCCGGCCGCTTCGACCGCTTCGCACGGCGGGTGCTGGGTGACGCGACCACGCCGGCGGCGCGGGCCGAACTCGAGCTCGGGTTGGCGTCGGCGCTGGCCACCTTCAAGGCCTTGGCGGATCTCGACGCCTCGGTGCGCGAGGGCAGCGTCAAGGAGGGCTTTACCCGGCTGGACGCGCTCAACCGCATCGGCAACCAGGTGTTTGCGATCAGCGCCAAGCGGCCGACCAACTACCACGCCACCGACGCGCCGGTGAGCTACCCGCCCCTCTGGGGCCGCTCGTGGTTCTACGGGGTGCAGTACAACGGCTCGATCATGCAGCCGATGGTGCGCAACGCCGGCGAGTCCCTCGGCGTGTCATCCGAGCTCAATCTGACCGACCCGTCGAAGGGCCTGTTCAAATCGAGCGTGAAAGTGGAAACACTTTATGAGATGGAGGAGATGATCAAGGGCAAG
>JAYVDE010000657.1:0-8396 GCA_043749575.1 Burkholderiaceae bacterium
CGCCCTGCCACCACAGCACCTTCAGCGCGCCGCCACCGCCGCGCTTGGTGGCCTTGTAGGCGGGGGCCACCACCTGCGCCTGCGCCACGCCGGCGTGCAGCAGCAGCATGCTGGCCATCGGCGCCGACAGACCCACGGCCACCAGTTGCGCGATGAAGCCGCGGCGCGGCAGCTGGCCGGCGCGCACGTCTTCGATCAGGGCGCGCAGTTCGGTTTCTTCTTGCATGGCTTGGGCTCCAGGCGGGTGATGTGGCGGCGACCTCGGGTCGGCGGGTGCCCGCATACTAGCGATAACCGGGCCAGCGCCTATGGGGGTCCGCCCCATCTTGGTGACAACCCTGGGCCGGGGTTGAACCGTATGCCCGACCGCCCCTTTCTGGTCCATCGGCCCACCGCCGTATCAAGCCCGGTGGTGCTGGATTCACCGCATTCCGGTTTCGTGTTCCCGGCCGATTTCGGCGCCGCTGTCAGCGAGTTTGATTTGCGCGACGGCGAAGACAGTTTTGTCGATGCACTGTGGCGCCCCGCCGCCGAACGGGGCATTCCGCTGCTGGCGGCGCAGTTCGCCCGTACCTACCTGGATCTCAACCGCCACGCCGGCGACATCGACCTGGCGCTGCTGGACGCGCCGTGGCCGTACCCCCACCAGCCCAGCGGCAAGGCGCAGATCGGCAAGGCGCTGCTGTGGCGCACACTGGACGACGGCCGCGCGATCTACGACCGCAGCTTGACGATTGCCGAGGTGCAGGGCCGCATCGCGCGCTGCCATGCACCCTACCACCAGGCCCTGCGCGGGCTGCTGGACGCGGCGCACGCGCGCTGCGGCGTCGTCTACCACCTGAACTGCCATTCGATGAACGCGGTGTCGGGTGTGATGGGCGAGGGTGGTGCCGGCATTCCGCGCGCCGACATGGTGCTGGGCGACCGCGATGGCACCAGCTGTGCGCCCGCGTTCACCGCCTTCGTGCGTGAGGTGCTGACGGCCCAGGGTTACGAGGTGCGTGTCAACGACCCGTTCAAGGGCGTCGAACTGGTGCGTGCGCACGCCGACCCCGCCAACGGCCGCCACAGCCTGCAGCTGGAAGTGAACAAGCGGCTGTACATGGACTCGACCACGCGCGAGCGACACGCGGGCTTCGACCCATTGCAGGCCGACCTGATGGCGCTGCTGAACGCGATCGGCCGGCACTTCGCGGCGATGCCCGCCTGAGCGACACGGCACCGGCGCTGGCCGGCGGCATCCACCCGCGGGTGATCGCGATGTCCAACAGCCTGGGCCAGCTGGGCCACGGCCGCGTTGCTAGCGGCCGACGCGGCCCGCGCGCCGACTTTGCCGGCTTCGACGACGCGGTGATCGCCGAGGGCCAGGACTTGTCGGAGGACATGTGGTGGGGCGCCGGCCAGGGCCTGTGGTCGCGCTTGACCGGCGCCGGCAACGGCCTGGGATCGGGCTACAACATCAACGCCATCCTGCCGATCTACCCGTCACCGCTGGTCGGCATGCAGGGCTGGTACGACACCACCTGCACGGCGCGCCGGGTGTAGTGGGGGCGCGGCGCTGCAGCCGGCCGCTCATGGCGCCGGCTGCAGCCTTGCCATCACCGCCGCTCGGTCTCGCCGCCCGCACCCGATGACGGCTGCCACTTCATCAGCCGCCGCTCGATGCGGCTTACCGCGCCATCCAGGGCCAGCGCAAAGCCGGTCAACACCAGGATGCCGGCCATCACGGTGTTGATGTCGAACACGCCCTCGGCCTGGTGGATCAAATAGCCCACACCGCTGGCCGAGCCGAGGTATTCACCGACCACCGCGCCGACAAAGGCCAGGCCCACGCTGGTGTGCAGGCTGGAGAACACCCAGCTGGTGGCGCTGGGCAGGTAGACGTGGCGCAGCAGTTGGCGGGGTGACGCACCCAGCATGCGGGCGTTGGCCAGCAGCACCGGGCTGACTTCCTTGACGCCCTGGTAGACGTTGAAGAAGACGATGAAAAACACCAGCGTGAAGCCCAGCGCCACCTTGCTGGCGATACCCAGCCCGAACCAGACCGCGAAGATCGGCGCCAGGATGATGCGCGGCATGCTGTTGAAGGCCTTGATGTAGGGCTCCAGCAGCGCGCTGGCCATCGGGCTGAGAGCAAGCCACAGACCGCCGCCCAGCCCGCCCAGCGCACCGAGGCCGAAGGCCAGCACGGTTTCGATCAAGGTCACGCCGAGGTGGCTGTAGATGTCGCGGTCGATCAGAAACCAGTGGCCGATGCGACTGAACACCTTGACCGGCTCGCCGAAGAAAAACGCCGCCTGCAAGTCGTTCTCGAACACCATCGGCGGCAGCAGGCCGGGCGTCGTCAGCAAGTGCCAGAGGCCGAAGATGGTGAGCAGCAGGCCCACCTGCCAGACGCGCAGGTTGCGCGGGTTGGGTTGGATCGACGTCCAGATCGACATCACGCCGCCTTCACTTGAAGCTGCTGTTGATAACCCTTCAGCACCTCGTCGCGCATCACCGCCCAGATGGCCTTGTGAAGCTCGATGAACTGCGGCGTGCTGCGCACTTCGGCCACGTCGCGCGGGCGCGGCAGATCGACCCTGAACTCGCCGATCGGGTGCGACGCCGGGCCGGCGCTCAGCACCACCACGCGGTCGCTCATCGCGATGGCTTCGTCGAGGTCGTGGGTGATGAACAGCACTGCTTTTCGCTTCGATTGCCAGAGCGCGAGCAACTCGTTTTCCATCAACTGCCGGGTCTGGATGTCGAGCGCCGAGAACGGCTCGTCCATCAGCAGGATGTCGGGGTCGAGCACCAGGGTCTGCGCCAGCGACGCGCGCTTGCGCATGCCCCCGCTCATTTGGTGGGGGTAGCGGTCGCCAAAGGCGCCCAAACCGACCCGGCGCAGCCAGTCTTCGGCCTGCGCCTTGGCCTCGGCCGGCGCTGTGCCGCGAAACTCAAGCCCCGCCATCACGTTGCCCAGTGCGGTGCGCCAGGGCATCAGGCTTTCGGCCTGGAACATATAGCCGGCGCGCCGGTTGATGCCCAGCAGCGGCTGGCCGAACACGCTGACCGTGCCGGTGCTGGGCTGCAGCAGGCCGGCGCCCATGTTCAGCAAAGTGCTCTTGCCGCAGCCGGTGGGGCCGACCACCGAGACGAACTCACCGGCGGCCACACTGAGCGACACCCCGGCCACCGCGGTGTAGCGCTGGCCGGGGTTGTTGCGGCTGATGAAGGTGCAGGAAACGTCCTGCAGTTGCAATGCGGCGCTGGTCACGGCAGGCGCTGCGTGGTTTGCAATGCAGGTGCCGCACTGATTGATCGGCCAGGCCGACCGGGCGAACCAATGAGTCGCGGCTGGCACTTGGCGCCCGGCGTCACACCGAACGTGGCGCGGGCGATCTCGGCGGTGAGGAGGGCGTACTCCTTGCCCTCCTGCACACCGCGGGCCTTCCATTCATCGGTCAGTTCGCCGCGTACCGTCATCGAGCGCAGGCGCTTTTCGATCCATTCTTTCGGGTAGCCCTTGGCCTGGTACAGCTCGCGGGCACGGATGCTGGCCAGTTCGGGGTTTTCAATCTCCTTCACCCGCTCGTAGCCGACCTGGGCCAGCCAGCGCTTGAAAGGCTCAGCCTTCGGCGACGGAATCGACTGGATGATGCGGAACAAGCCCTCGGTGTTGGCGCAGTCGGTCACGCGTTGCCTGCCGTCCGTGGCCGTGAGCTTCAACCCGTGACAGAACGTCACGGGTTGGCCGCTCTCTGCCACCAACCGCTGTTTGAGTTTGCGCCAGTAAGCGCCGGCGTCCACGCTGCCGGTGAGCACGGCACAGACATCCACGACAGAGAACCACCATTCGTTCTCATGCCAACTGCGGCGGATCGCCTGTTCCTGGAACAGGATGACGCGGCCCTGGTCGGGCACAGCGCTGTCGGGTGCGTGCGTTGGCATGGCAAGTCTCCGGATGTGGTTCGTCAGGCAAGCGTCAAGTCGCAGGTCTGACAAACCCGCTTGGCCGAAGGCTCTCGCCTGCATCAGGCCAGATGTCGATTCGGGCCATCACTTCCCCGGGAATTTCGCCAGCGCCAGCTTGACAAAGTCGTTGGTGTAGACCGCCTTCAAGTCCAGCGTGGCCTTGGCGATCTCGGGGTCGATGCTGGCCAGCGCGCGGTAGGCGGTGTCGGGGCCCTTCTCGGGGAAGATGCCGTCGGGCGACAGCGCGCCCTTGGCGGACAGAAAGGCGTCGATGTAGACCGCGCGGTCGCCCAGCAAATAGGTCTCGGGCACGGCCTTGATGATGTCGCCGGGGCCGGCCCGCTGGATCCACTGGTTGGCGCGCACGATGGCATTGACCAGGGCCTGCACGGTACGCGGGTTTTTGTCGACGAAGCTCTGCGCCACGTACAGGCAAGCCGCCGGCATCGGGCCACCGAACACCTTCTCGGCCTCGGCGACGATGCGGGTGTCGCTGATGATCTTCAGGTCGTTGCTGCGGGTCAGCAGCGAGACCACCGGGTCGAGGTTGGACATCGCGTCGATCTGGCCCGAGCGCATCGCCGCCACCGCGCCGGCGCCGGCGCCCACGCCGATGATGCTGACCTCACTGGGCTTGATGCCGGCCTTGGCCAGCACGAAGTTGACCATCACGTTGGTGCTGCTGCCCGGCGCGGTGACGCCGATCTTCTTGCCCTTCAAGTCGGCCACGGTCTTGAAGTTCGGCATCGTCCTGGGGTTGACGCCCAGCACGATTTGCGGCGCCCGGCCCATCAGCACAATGGCCCGCAGCCGCTGCCCCTTGGCCTGCATGTTGACCGTGTGCTCGAAGGCGCCCGAGACCACGTCGGCGCTGCCGCCCACCAGCGCACGCAAGGCCTGGCTGCCGCCGGAAAAGTCGACGATCTTCAGCTCCAAGCCCTCGGCCTTGAAGTAGCCCAGCTGCTCGGCGATGGTCAGCGGCAGGTAGTACAGCAAGTTCTTGCCGCCCACCGCCAGCGTGAGCTGGGGTTTTTCCAGCGCCTGGGTCTGCGCGCCCGAGGGGGTGGCAAACAGCGTGGCGCCGGTGGCGGCCAGCAAGGTGCGGCGTTGCAGGGTCATGGGGGCCTCAATCTGGTTGGGCGGATGGGGAGCGGCACTGTAACCAAACCGCCGCTGCCGGCGGTGGCGGCGTCAGCTGGGCAGCCGCACCGGCAGGTGGCTGAAGCCGCGCACGAAGTTCGACACCGTGCGCTGCGGCTCGCCCACCACCTCGATCACCGGGAAGCGCAGCAGCAACTCCTCCCACAGGATCTTCAGCTGCATCTCGGCCAGCCGGTTGCCCACGCAGCGGTGGATGCCGAAGCCAAAACTCAGGTGCTGGCGCGGCCGCGCGCGATCGATGATGAAGTCGTTCGCGCCCTCGATGGCAGTCTCGTCGCGGTTGCCCGACAGGTACCACATCACTACCTTGTCGCCCTTTTTGATGGGCTTGCCACCCAGCTCGGTGTCGGCCAGCGCGGTGCGGCGCATGTGGGCCAGCGGGGTTTGCCAGCGGATGATTTCGGGCACGGCGCTGTCGACCAACGCGGGGTTGGCGCGCAGCTTGGCCATCTGCGCGGGGTGCTGGTGCAGCGCCAGCACGCCGCCGGTCATCGAGTTACGGGTGGTGTCGTTGCCGCCGACGATCAGCAGCAGCAGGTTGCCCAGAAACTCTTGTGGCGACATGTGGCGGGTGGCCGGCGCGTGGGCCAGCATCGAAATCAAATCGCCCTGCGGCGGCGCGTTGACGCGCTGGTTCCACAGCCCGGTGAAGTAGGCCAGGCACTCGCCCAGCTCGATGCTGCGCGCTTCCATCGATTCGACGATGTGGTCCAGGCTGGGGATCGAGGTGGCCACGTCCGACCAGCGGGTCAGCTTGTGCCGGTCGTCGAACGGAAAATCGAACAGCGTCGCCAGCATCTGCGTGGTCAGTTCGATCGACACCCGCTGCACCCAGTTGAAGGGCTGGTCGCGCGGCAGACTGTCGAGCACCGCGGCGGTGCGGCGGCGGATCGTGGCCGCCATCGCCGCCAGGTTGCCCGGCGCCACGATGGAACTGACGGCCTTGCGCTGCGCGTCGTGTTTGGGCGGGTCCATCGCGATGAACATCTGCAGCCGCTGGTCCATCGGCGCGTCGAACAGGCCGATGCCGCCGTGGCTCCAGTCCGACGAGTAGACCGCGTGGTTGGTGTCCACCGCCATGATGTCCTGGTAGCGGGTGACCGACCAGAAGCCGCCGTAGAAATCGTTGGCGTGCCAGTGCACCGGGTCGTCGCGGCGCAGGCGCTCGAAGTAGTGGCCGATGGTGTCGGTCTGGAACAAGCGTGGCTTGGTCACGTCGATCTGGTCCAGCGGCAACGCAAAGGCGTCGGCGCGGGCCTGGCGTTGGAGGGTCAGGCTGTCGGGGGTGGTCATGCGGTGGAGTCTTCAAAAAAAAGGGTTGTCGCCGCGGTGCCAGCGCGCCAGGGGCTTTTCACGGCCGAGTCTGACCCAGCTTGCGCTGCCGGCCAACCCGGATAAACCGGGGCCTGCGGCACGGCGGGACCAGCCCGACACCGGCCGGCCCGACATCATCCGGCCCGACACTCGGTGGCCGGCCGGCCTTGGCCGCCCGGCGCCGCCCCACACCACCCGGAGATGCCCACATGCCCACTGTTCCCGCCGCAACCTCGCCCGCGCCCGCGGTATCCACATCCGCCGTGCCCGCCGCACCGGCTCTCTTGCTCGTCACCGGCGCCAGCCGGGGCATCGGCGCGGCCACCGCCCGCCTGGCCGCTGCCCGCGGCTGGGACGTCGCCGTCAACTACGCCCGCGACGGTGCCGCCGCCGAACGCGTGGCCGCCGAGGTGCGCGCGCTGGGCCGGCGTGCCATCACCGTGGCCGCCGACGTGGCCGACGAAGCCGCGGTGCTGGCGATGTTCAAGCGCATCGACCGTGAACTGGGCCGCCTGACCGGTCTGGTCAACAACGCCGGCATCGTCGACTTGAAAGCCCGGCTCGACGAGATGGACGTCGCCCGCTGGCAGCGCATGTGGGCCGTCAACCTGACCGGCAGCCTGCTCTGTGCGCGCGAGGCGGTGCGACGCATGAGCAGCCGCCACGGCGGTGCCGGCGGCGCCATCGTCAATTTGAGCAGTGCGGCGGCCCGGCTCGGCTCGCCCAATCTGTACATCGACTACGCCGCCAGCAAGGGCGCGATCGACTCCTTCACCCAGGGCCTGGCGCTGGAGGTGGCGGCTGAAGGCATCCGGGTGAATGCCGTGCGCCCGGGCGTGATCGACACCGACATCCACCTGGCCAGCGGCGATCGCAACCGCCCGCAGGCCGCCGCGGCCCTGATCCCGATGCAGCGCCCCGGCAACGCCGACGAGGTCGCCGCGGCAATCGTCTGGCTGCTGTCGGCCGAGGCCAGCTACACCACCGGCGCGATCCTCGACGTCGGCGGCGGGCGCTGAGCGGCTGAGCGGCGGAGGCGGCTAGCACGCCCGCCAGCATCCGCTTGGGCCGGCCCACCCTTGCCGCCGTCCAGCCTGCCGACGGGTCGAAGAAGGGGATGGGCACCGACCCGCTGGCAGGCGATCCTCTACAGCCTCTCCTGGAGACCCCTCATGGCCGATGAACACCCGCGCGCCGACAGCGCCGCCACCGACAGCCGCCCGGCCGCTACCGGCGCTGCGCCGACGCCGGCCATCCGGCCGCCCGAACGCGACGAGCTGCATGTCGACTGGCGGCTCTGGACAGCGACCGGCGGGCTGTTCATCGTCACCGTGGTCGTTCGGGTGGTCGACAAGGTGCACCCGCTGCTGCACTCGCTGACGCTGGCGGCGCTGCTGGTGGTGATGGCCATCTTGTTCGTGGCCTGCTTTACCGGCGATGCGCAGCGGCGCATCAAGGACATGTTCGTCTTCGCCTACGCCTTCACCTTCGGCTCGTTCGCGATGCTGACCCTGCCCTTCGTTGCCGACAGCGACCAGGCCACCGGCACGGCCTGGCGGACCAAGGCCAGCTCGCTGGAACTGGTGCGTGGCTGCGTACGCGAGGGTGCGATGGGCGGCCTGACCGACATTTCGGCAGTGGTGCGGTGTCCATCAGGCGCCAGCGTGAAAGCCGGGGCCGCATCCGACGCCTGGCCAGCAGACCGGCCCACGCGCTACAGCCTGTTGCTGGCCATCGGCGGCGTCACCGCCACCATCGAACCTGGCGCGCCGCTGGGCCTGGCGGCTTCGGCTGCTGCCGCGCCATCGGGCAACGCCGCGCCATCGACCCCGGCAGCGACATCGACCTCGGCTGCTTCTGGCGGCGCCGCGGCGGTGGCGTCGGCCAGCCCGGTGGCCGCGTCCAAATCCGGCGCCGAGCGCTGGCATGTCGAGGTGGTGGGTGGCCTGGCGGTGCCGTTTTTC
>JAYVDE010000658.1:0-8395 GCA_043749575.1 Burkholderiaceae bacterium
GCCGGCCAGCCGCTGCTGCGCCTGGTCAGCCCCGAACTCGGTGACCTGCAACTGCGCCTGATGGAGGCCGGCACCAAGGGCAAGCTCACGCAGCAGACGCTGCAGCGTGAGCGCATGCTGGCGGCCGAAGGCATCGTGCCAGCGCGGCGCGTGCAGGAGGCCGAGGCCGCTGCGGCGTTGAACGCGGCAGAACTGCGCCAGGCGGAAGCCTCGTTGCGGCTGGCCGGGATGGACGCCGGATCGATCCGCAACGTGGCGGGCGGTGGCGCCTTGCAGGACGCGTTGGTATTGCGCGCCAGAGCGGCCGGCACGGTGGCCGAAGTGCTCGTGCGCACGGGTCAACGCGTGCCGTCAGCCGAGGCGCTCGTGCGCATTGCCGACACCAACAAGCTGTGGCTGGACATTCAGGTGCCGGTGGCGCGGCAGGTCCAACTGCCGGCCAAAGGCGCGGTGATCACCATCGTGGGCCGCGACGCTGCCGCCACCCCGGCCAGCCTGGGTGGCCGCGTCGCCGACGACCAGACGCTGACCCTGCGTGCCGAAGTCACGCGCGGCGTGAAGCTGCTGCGCGTGGGCGAGTTCGTGCAGGTGCGCGTGCCGTTCGCCACCGGTGCCTCGGGCTTTGCGGTGCCGATCGCGGCGCTGGCGCGCGACGGTGACAAGGCGCATGTGTTCGTGCGCACCGCCAAGGGCTTCATCGCCAAGCCGGTGACGGTACTGGCGAGTGCCGGCGACGCGGTGCACGTGAGTGGTGACCTCGGCCCCGGCCAGGAGATCGCCATCAGCTCGGTGATCGCGCTGCGCGCCGCGTGGCACGGCAAGGGCGGGAGCAACTGATGGCCCCCACGCTCACTTCGTTCGCTGCCCCCCGAGGGGGCGCAGGCTCCCAGGCCAAGCAAAGCGCAGGCCCAGCCTGCGCGTTGGCGGCCCGGCAGGAGACCTGACATGCTCACCAAACTCGTTCAATTCGCGCTTTCCCAGCGCCTGTTCGTGCTGCTTGCCGGCCTGCTGCTGGCGGGCGCCGGTTGGTACTCGTTCACCAACCTGCCGATCGACGCCTTCCCGGATGTGTCCAGCACCCAGGTCAAGATCATCATGAAGGCCCCGGGCATGACGCCCGAGGAGATCGAAACCCGCATCGCGATCCCGATCGAGGTCGAGATGCTGGGCATCCCCAAACAGCGCATCCTGCGTTCGGTGGCCAAGTACGGCATCGTCGACGTGACGGTGGACTTCGACGACGGCACCGACATCTATTGGGCGCGCCAACAGGTGGCCGAGCGGCTGGCCGGCATCGCGGCCGACTTGCCCGGCGGTATCAGCGGCGGCATGGCGCCGATCACCACGCCATTGGGCGAGATGTTCATGTTCACGGTCGAGGCTGAGGGCATGTCGCTCGAAGAGCGGCGCGCGCTGCTCGACTGGGTCATCCGCCCGGCGCTGCGCTCGGTGGCGGGCGTGGCCGATGTCAACGTCCTGGGCGGCAAGGTGCGCAGCTTCGAGGTCATGCCCGACCCGGTGAAGCTGGCGGCGGTGGGCATCTCCACGGCGCAGATCAAGGCCGCGCTGGAGGCCAACAACCGCAACGACGGCGCGGGGCGCCTGGGCGAAGGCGATGAAGTGCTGCTGGTGCGCACCGAAGGCCGCATCAAGGGCGCGGACGATCTGCTGGCCGTGATCGTGCGCAATGACAAGGGCATGCCCGTGCGCCTGGGTGACGTGGCCACCGTGCGCGAAGGCAGCGTCACGCGCTACGGCGTGGTGACGCAAGACGACAAGGGCGAGGCCGTGCAAGGCCTGGTGCTCGGCCTGGCCGGGGCCAACGCCAAGAGGGTGGTCGAAGGTGTGACAGGCAAGCTCGAAGAACTGAAGCCGACGCTGCCGGCGGGCGTGTCGATCAAGGTCTTCTACAACCGTGCCAGCCTGGTCGAAAAGGCGGTGGGCACGGTCGCTAAAGCGCTGCTCGAAGCCACGGTGCTGGTGCTCGTTTTACTGGTCGCCTTCCTGGGCAACCTGCGCGCGGCGCTCACGGTGGCGATGGTGTTGCCACTGTCTGCGCTGGCCACCTTCATCCTGATGCGCGGCTACGGCATGTCGGCCAACCTGATGAGCCTGGGCGGCCTGGCGATTGCGCTGGGTTTGTTGGTGGATGCCGCGGTGGTGGTGGTGGAGAACGTGGTGCAGCACCTGAGCCATGACAAGGCGAGCGAGAAACTGCCCCGCCTGCACGTCGTGTTCCGCGCCGTGCGCGAGGTGGCCGTGCCGGTGTCGGCCGGCATCCTGATCATCGTGGTGGTGTTCCTGCCGCTGCTCACGTTGGAGGGGCTGGAAGGCAAGTTCTTCGTGCCGGTGGCCTTGACCATCGTGTTCGCGCTGGCCAGCTCGTTGCTGCTGTCGCTGACTGTCATACCGGTGCTGGCCTCGTACCTGCTGATAAGGAAACGCCGGGCCGCCCCAAGTTTCCTTGCTCCCCTCGGGGGGCGGTCGCCGCAAGGCGGCCTTGGGGTCCACGAGTCCATCAGCCACGACGACCCTTGGCTGGCGCGGCAACTGCTGCGCTGGTACGAGCCGACGCTGGGTTGGGCGCTGCAGCGCCAGAAGACGGTGTTCGTGGTTGCGGGCCTGATGCTGGCACTCGCCGCAGGCGTGTACACGCAGGTCGGCAAGACCTTCATGCCGACCATGGACGAGGGCGACATCATCATCAACATCGAAAAGCTGCCTTCGGTGAGCCTGGAAGCAACCGCTGCGCTGGACATGAAGATTCACCAGGCGCTGATGAAGAACATCCCCGAGATCACCGGCGTGGTGGCGCGCGCCGGGGCCGACGAGATCGGCCTTGACCCGATGGGCTTGAACCAGACCGATACCTTCCTCGTGCTCAAGCCGCGCGAAGAATGGAGCATGTCGAGCAAGGAAGCGCTGACCGACAAGATCCGCGCCGTGCTCGACCAGTTGCCGGGCATTGCCTACAGCTTCACGCAGCCGATCGACATGCGGGTGTCGGAGATGATCATCGGCGTGCGCGGCGACGTGGCGATCAAGGTCTTCGGCCCCGACCTCGCCACGCTCAACGACTTGGCTTCGCAGATCGAGAAGCTGATGAAGCAGGTGCCCGGCAACCAGGATGTGTACACGGTTGAAAACGACGGCGTGCAGTACCTGCGTGTGGTCGTGGACCGGCAGGCTGCCGGCCGCTACGGCCTGAGCGTGGAAGACGTGCAGGACGCGCTGCGCGTGCAGGTGGAAGGCCAGCGCGCCGGCACGGTGATCGACGGCAACCGGCGTGTGCCGATCCTGATCCGCGGGCCCGACAGGGTGCGGGTCTCGCCGGCCGACTTTGCCGCGCTGCGCATCACCACGGCCAACGGCTTGAGTGTGCCACTGGAGTCGCTGGCGAAACTGCAGCGCGAAAGCGGCCCGGTGAAGATCGATCGCGAAATGGGCAGCCGCTACAGCGTGGTGATTGCGAACGTGGTGGGGCGTGACCTGGTGGGCTTCGTCGAAGAGGCGCGTGCCAAGGTGGCGCAAACGGTCAAGCTGCCCACCGGCTACCGCGTCACCTGGGGCGGGCAGTTCGAGAACCAGCAGCGCGCCGCAGCCCGGTTGGCGCTGGTGGTGCCGCTGTCGCTGGGCTTGATCTTCGTGATCCTGTTCTCCACTTTCGGCTCGGTGCGCCAGGCGCTGCTGGTGCTGAGCAATGTGCCGTTTGCGATGGTGGGCGGCATCGTGGCGCTGTGTGTCACCGGCGAGTACCTGTCGGTGCCGGCGTCAGTGGGCTTCATCGCGCTGCTGGGCATTGCGGTGCTCAACGGCGTGGTGCTCGTGAGCTATTTCAATCAGCTCCATGCGGAAGGGCTGTCGCTGGTGGACAGTGTGATGCAGGGCGCCCGGCGGCGGCTACGGCCGGTGCTGATGACGGCAGCCATCACGGCTTTCGGCTTGATCCCACTGCTGTTCGCCACCGGGCCGGGTTCGGAGATTCAGCGCCCGCTGGCCATCGTGGTGATCGGCGGGTTGATCACAGCCACGGCGCTGACGCTGATCCTGCTGCCGATCCTCTACCTGCGTTTTGCGCATGCGAAGCCGAGCGTCGATGCAGCGCAACTGGAGATGACCCATGTTTGAGTCCTCCCGTGAGCTGTGTCTGGTGATGGTCGCGCCGCCTGAGATCGAGGAAAAGCTGCTCGATGTGTTGCTCGCGGCCGTGGGCAACGAAGTCTTCACGAGCACGCCGAGCTTCAGCCATGGCACGGCGCAAGGCCGGCTCAGCAGCGCCGAGCAGGTGATGGGGCGCAGCCGCTCGGTGCAGGTCCAGATCATCGTCACCGCTGCTGAACTGGTGACGCTGCTTCAAACGCTGCGTGAGTCGTTTGCCGGTACCGGCCTGCGCTACTGGGCCATGCCGCTGGCGGCCCTGGGAGAGATCGTATGAAGTGCTGGATCCACACCGTCACCGCCGCCGTCGGCGTTGCTTGCCTTGCGCTGGCGTGGCCCTTGAGCGCCCAGGCGCAGACGGCCGCTGCGGACCTGCCGAGCACCGAACAAGCGCTGGCTGCCATTGACCAGGACCCGACCGTGCTGCAGGCGCGGCGCGCCGTGCAGGTGGCCACCCACTCGGCGGCGATGCGCGCAGCGGGCCCCCACGAGTGGACGGTGGGGGCCACTGGCCAACGCAGGCGCATCGATGGCAGCGGCAGCACCACCGAGTGGTCGGCGCAGGTCGAGCGGCCGATCCGCATCGGCGGCAAAGCAGCGCTGGACCGCGACATCGGCGAGGCCGGGCTGCGCCAGGCGCGTGCCGAACTCGCCGCGGCGCGCCAGGGGGCAGCCCGCGTGCTGGCCGACCAGTGGCTGGACTGGCTTGCCGCCAGGCAATCACGCGCGCGGCTGCAAGAGCAGGTGGGTTTCGCCGAGGCCAGCCTGAAGGCGGTGGAAACGCGCCGCAAGGCCGGCGACGCGTCGCTGCTCGAAGTGGGGGTGGCCCAGAGCGATGTGGCTGAAGCAAAA
The DNA here is from genome assembly GCA_043749575.1 of Burkholderiaceae bacterium. Classification (GTDB taxonomy): domain Bacteria; phylum Pseudomonadota; class Gammaproteobacteria; order Burkholderiales; family Burkholderiaceae_C; genus Pseudaquabacterium. Next base: position 5,011 of record JAYVDE010000658.1, read on the forward strand.
CGCCAGGCCAGCCTGGCCGCAGCAGCAGAGGCCCGGGCGCAGGTCTCACTGCGCGTGCGCTACCCGCAGCTTGCACAGGTGGCGCCGGCACTGTCCGAGCCGCTGGCGCTGGAACGCACCGAAGGCCAGTGGCGAGAACGTATCCTGGCCGTCAGCGCCAAGGTGCGTGCTGCGCAGGAAGCACTGCGCAAGGCCGAGGCCACGGGCGCCCGGGCGCGCGCCGACCGGCTGCCCGATCCGACGCTGGGTGTCTTCACGGCGTCTGAAGCCTTTCGCAGCGAGCGCGTGGTGGGCTTGAGCCTGAGCATCCCGCTGGGCGGCACCTACCGCGCGCAGGCGGCGCTGGAGGCGGCGCAGCTAGCTGAAGTGGCCCGTGCTGGCGTGGACCGCGAGACGCGCGAGATCGAGGTCGAGGTGGCCACCCAAGTGGCCGAGGCCGTCAGCAGCCTGGAGCGCTGGCGCCTGGCCGAACAGGCGACAGCGGCTGCGGGCGATGCCGCGCGGCTGACCCAGCGCGCCTACACGCTGGGCGAGGCCGATCTGCAGACCTTGCTGCTGGTGCGCCGGCAGTCGCTGGACACCGTCAACGCAGCAGCATCGGCGCGTGCCGATGCACTGCGTGCGCGCTACCGGCTGCTGATTGACGCTCAACTGCTGTGGGAACTCGGCACCGAGTGAGTTCGGCCCGCTTGCGCGCCCGCCGCCCCCCATGGGTGTGAGGGCGGCGGCCCCGGTCTGGTATCCGACCAGCGGCGGCGCGCTGCGCTGCCCAGCCGTTGACCGCCTTCTGGCACGAGCCATCGGCGTCCAGCACCTGGCGCATGAACATCGACAGCGCAAGCGCAGGCGCAGGCGGATACAGCCGCTCGCGGTGCTCGAGCAGGCGAGCAGGTGCACATCCGTCGTGTGCAATAACTCCGGGCTTGTCAAAAGCGCCCCACATCAAAGGCAACGCTGAACAAGTCCTCGCGCGTGTGGGCGCCCTGGTTTGGGATGGGCTGCAAGGCGCAAACCACAGCCATAGCCCCGCTATGGCGAGGATATGCAACGCCGCAGACCGCCCAAAACAGGGCTGACCGCGCCGCGAGGGACTTGTTCAGCGTTGCCCAAAGCCGCCGCAGTCTTGGACAGCGGTCTAGATCGACCGAGGCGGTGGAGTTCTTCAACAAACCACACGCGACGCGGCACGACACAGCGCGGGGCGCCCGTCCGTCCGTCCGTCAGGCAGGCTGCGGCGCGGCGGCCAGGCGCTCGCCCGGCATCGCCAGCAAGGCCGCGGCGGTGCACAGCGAGATGGCGGCCATCAGCATCAGCAGGTTGGCGAAGCCGCTGGCCTTGACCAGCGGGCCCAGCGCCCACACCGCCAGCGACGAAAAACCCAGCGACAGCGTGAGCCGCAGACCGGCCACGCGCGAGCGCAGTGAATCGTCGACATAACGCACGATCACCGCATCGGTGAACGGGATGGCGCCGAAGATCAGCACCATCACACCCAGCAGCGCGGCGTACAGCCACCAGCCCTGCGCCACCGAGGCCAGCGCCAGCAGCGGCGCCTGGGCCAGCACGATGCCCAGTTGCAGGCGCTTGAGCGGCACCCGGTCGAGCAAGCGGCCGACCACCACCTGGGCCAGCGAGGCCACCGCATACACGCCCGCCAGCAGCAAGCCCAGCGTGGCCGGGTCATCGACCACACCACGCAGCCGCTCGGCCAGCAACTGGCCGTTGCCGCTGGTCGTCAGGTTGAACAACAGGCCGGCGGTGGCCGAGGCCACCGTCATCACCATCAACACCCGCGCCAGCTGGCCGGGCGCCAGGTGCTGGGCCTTGCCACGCAAGCGCCGCGACGGTGGCTCGGCCTCGGCCGGCACCAGCCGTGCAAACACGAAACCCAGCGCGATGCAGACCAGCCCCGGCACCGCAAACGCCGCCCGCCAGCTGATTGCCTGCACCAGCACGCCGGTCACCAGCGCCGCCGCGGCCAGCCCCAGGTTGCCCACCAGGCCGTTGACGCCGATGGTGGCCCCCGGCTTTTTGGCGCCGCGCACCAGCATCGGGATGCCCACCGGGTGGTAGATGGCGCTGAAGGTGCCCAGCAGCGCCAGCGCGGCGGCCAGTTGCCAGACGTTTTGCGTCACCGAGACCAACAGCGCCGATGCGCCCAGGCCAAAAAAGAACACCAGCATCATCGGCCGCCGGCCCCAGCTGTCGCCCAGCTTGCCGGCCGGCAGCGAGCCCAGGCCGAACATCAGAAAGGCGCCGACGCCGTAGGGCATCAGATCTTCCCAGCGATTGAAGCCGAAGTCGCGCGCGATGGCCGCTACCGCCGTGGCGAAGATCAGCAAGAACAGGTGGTCCAGCGCATGGGCCACATTGAGCAGCACCGCCACGGTGCGGGAGGGCGGATGGAGGGTGTCGGACATGCCGGTATTTTGCGGGCTTATCGGCGCGCCGGCATCGCCACCTGCGGTGGCGCCTGCAGACCGGTTCGGCGGTCTTGCAGGCTCATTCGAGCACCGGCGCCAGCAGCCGGCGCGCCAGCGCGGCGTCCATCGCCTCGCGCCTCGCCCAGTCTTCCAACTGGTCTTCGCCGATGCGACCGACGTTGAAGTAGGTCGCCTCCGGGTGGGCAATGTAGAAGCCCGAGACGCTGGCCGCCGGGGTCATCGCCAGGCTGTCGGTCAGGCCCATGCCGATATCAGGCGCGGCCAGCGTGTTGAACATCGCCCGCTTGACGCTGTGGTCGGGGCAGGCCGGGTAGCCCGGCGCCGGGCGGATGCCGCGGTACTGCTCGGCGATCAATTGCTCGTGGCTCAACACCTCGTCGGCGGCGTAGCCCCACAGCTCGGTGCGCACCCGCTGGTGCAGGCGCTCGGCAAAAGCTTCGGCCAAGCGGTCGGCCAGCGCCTTGAGCATGATCGACGAGTAGTCGTCGTGGTCGGCCTCGAACTGGGCGATCTTCTTCTCGATGCCCCCCCCGGCGGTGACGGCGAACAGGCCGATGTAGTCGTGTTTGCCGCCGGCATCGGCACGCGGCGCGATGAAGTCGGCCAGGCTGCGGTTGGCGCGTTTCACGCCATCGACCACCGGCCGCACGGTCTGCAGCCGCAGCGGGCGCCAGTGCATCAGCACCTGCTGGCGGGTCTCGTCGGTGTAGACCGCGATCGTGTCGTCGTCCACCGTGTTGGCCGGCCACAGACCGACCACGCCGTTGGCCTGCAGCCAGCGGCCCTCGATCGCCCGCTGCAGCAGCCGCTTGGCGTCGCTGAACACCCGCACGGCCTCGGCACCGACCACCTCGTCGCGCAAGATCTCGGGAAACTTGCCGGCCAGGTCCCAGGTCTGGAAAAACGGCGCCCAGTCGATGCAGGCGGTCAACTCGTGCAGG
>JAYVDE010000659.1:0-3052 GCA_043749575.1 Burkholderiaceae bacterium
GCGCGAGGCCAGCACCGCATTGCGGGCGATGTTGGCGGCCTGCTCGCCGGCCTGGCCGACGCAGCCCATGATCACATCCTCCACCAACGCGGGGTCGCAACCGGTGCGATCGATCAGGGCGTCCAGCACGCTGGCGGCCAGGTCGGCCGGGTGCCAGCCCGACAGTTTGCCGTTGCGGCGGCCGCCGGCGGTGCGGGCGGCGGCGACGATGTAGGCCTCGGCCATGGGGGTCTCCTGCGCGGGATGGAAAGCCGCCATTGTTGAGGCACCGGCGCGGCGTCGCACTCGTCGAAAGCGATGATTCCCGGGCCGGGCGCGTGGGCCGAGCCGGCCCTCAGCGCGCGCCCATCAAGACCGTCAGCAGGTCGGGCTGGCCCTCGATGCGCTCCAGCACCGGATAGCGCTGGCCGCCGCGCCAGTCGATGCGCACGGTCTTGAAGCGCTCGCCGTCGCGCACCAGCAATTCGATGGGCGCCTTGCCGTCAGGGTTGGCACCGATGGCGGCCTTCAGCCGGTCGGCCTTATAGGCCAACTGGTTGACGGCCACCAGCGTCATGCCCGGCGCCAGCCCGGCGCGGAAGGCCGGGCTGTCCCAGCGCACGCCCGACAGCTTGCCGCCTTCACCCAGGAACAGGCCGATCGAGTGGCCCAGGTCGGTGAACTTCCATTGCGCCTCGTTGGCCTTGAAGTCGTCGCTGGGGGTGTCGCGCCAGGCCAGGCGCCAGCCGGCGCGGGCCAGGCCGTCCAGCGGCGCCCCCGGGCCATGGCCGTCCAGCCGGTCGCGCAGGAAGCGGGCCCAGTCGTGCGGCTGCACGGCGTCGAGCGCGACGACGATGTCGTCGAAGCTGTAGGGCAGCGGCCCGGTCTGGCCGGCACTGCCGGGCGGGTTGAAGAAGTGCGCGGCAAAGTCGTCCAGTGATCGCGCGCCGCCGCTGCGCTCGCGGATCAGGGTGTCGGCATCCAGCCAGATCAGCACGCTCTCGCTGTAGTACTCGCCGCGGTGGCGCTGCCAGTCACGCCAGTCGCGCTGGCCATTGCGCGCCGAGATCACCGGCTCGTGGGTCGTGTCCTGCAGATTGCGCCACTGGCGGCCGGCGCGGCTGTCCAGGCTGGCGACCATCTGCGCCAGGCTTTCACGCGACAGCTGCGCGCTCACCAGGCCGCTGCGCACCGCCAGCAGCCGGCCCCAGTACTCGGTCTGGCCCTCGTACAGCCACAGCAGCGCGTTGCCCATCGGCTCGTTGAAGTGGCGGGTGCTCAGGCCGGCCGGGCGGCGGAACTTGCCGTTCCACGCATGGGTGTATTCATGCGGCAGCAGTTCGCGGTCGCCCACGCCCTTGTCCCAGGCCTCGAAGTACTTCAGGTTGACGCCGTTCTCGCTGCTCTGGTGATGCTCCAGACCGATGCCGCCGAGTTCGTCGCTCAGCGCCAGCAGAAAGTCGTAGTGCGCAAAGCGGCGCGGGCCGAACAGCCGGTCGGCCTGCTGCACCAGGCGGCGGTGGGCGTCGATCTGGGCCTCGCTGGCAGCCAGCGCGGCGGCGCTGTCGGCCATCAGGTGCAACACCACCGGCTGGGCGGCCCCGTCGGCATCGAGCGCAAAGCGCTTGAAGTGCTGGCCGGCAAACACCGGTGAGTCGACCAAAGTCTCCAGCGAGACCGGCGCAAACCGCAGCTGCGCGCCGTCGCTGCGCTCGGCCCGCAAGGCCGTGCCGTAAGACCAGCCCTCGGGCAGGCGCAGCGAGGCCTGCACCGTGATGCCGCTGGCCGGCGGCCCGGCCGGGTAGAGCAACAGGCTTTGCCACTGCAGATTGAGCATCTGGTGCGTGGCCACCACCCGGCCGCTGTCGGGCGAGACCGGCGACAGGTGGCCAAAGCCCAGGTCCAGCTCGCGCACGCCCGGCGGCACGGTCAGCAAGAAGGCATGGGTGTCGGCCGGGTCGCGGGCCCAGGGCAGGGCCTGGCCGCCGGCCTTGATCACCAAGCCGGCCAGCCGGCTGACATCGCCGTTGGGCGCATGCTGGCCCGGCAACCAGCGCGGGAAGTACAGCGTCAGCGGCCCGGGCAGCACCGGCAGGCGCTGGCGCACCTGGAAGATGCGGTGGTCCAGGTCGGTGGCATCCACCTCGACCTGCAGCATGCCGGGGTAGGCGGCCGGCCCGGGTGAGGTCTGGGCCAGCGCGGTGGCGCCGGCCAGCGCCCAGGCCAGCAGCCCGCTGTAGCGCAGCAGGGTTAGCAGGGCAGATCGGCTGGGAAGGTTCATCGCGCGGGCTCGTCAATGAGGGCGGGTGGGCCGGTGGGCCGGTGGGCCGGCACCCTGGCAGGCTAGCAGAGCCTGCCCGTTCGACAATCCTCACGATGCCTGACGTCGCCCGCCCCACGCCCTGCCTGCAACTGCAGACCCTGGACCGGGGTGACGGCCTGCTGGGCCTGCGCCCCTGCGGGCCGGTCAAGGCGCCGGCGCGCAGCCCGCTGTTCGGTGCCCGCGGGCCGCAGGTGACGGTGGCGCGGCTGCTGTGGCGGCCGGTGGCCGGCACCGGCCCGGCATCCCCGACGCCGCAAGCCCTGGCCAGCGCCCAGGCCAGGCTGCGCGCCAGCGGCCTGCACCCACTGCCCGCCACAGCGCTGCAGTGGCGCGGTGAAATTTCCCCCCTGCCAGCCGAGCCCGGGCTGTGGAGCCTGGTACGCGAGAACGATTTCCCGGCCTGGTGGGCCGAGGCCCTGCCCGCACTGCAGGCCGAGGGCTGGGCCATCGACCAGCTGCCGGGATTTGCCCATGCGGCCCTGCCGGTGAGCGGCTGGGCGATCCGCATCGAGCCCCTGACCCCGCCGCGCGGCATCGGCAGCTGGATGCTGAGCCTGGGCGTTACCTTGCAAACCCGCGACGGCAGCCAGACCCTGGACCTGGTGCCGCTGCTGGCCCGGCTGCTCCGCCACGACCGGCGCTGGACCGATACCGACGCGCTGGCCGCCATCCCCGACGACGCGCTGATCCGCCTGCAGGCGCCAGGCGGCCGCGCCATCGATGCCGAGGCCGCGCCGCTCAAGGCCATCG
>JAYVDE010000660.1:0-8334 GCA_043749575.1 Burkholderiaceae bacterium
CGATGCACGGCGCCAGGCCGGCGGCGCCGACGATGGCCGCCATCACGCTGTCGACCTCGGGGTGCGCAGCCACCGCACACAGCGCGGCCTCGCCGTGCAGCACCTCGGTGGCCAGGTCGTCACCGGCCAGCTCATCGCGCAGCACGGTGGCCTGCGCTGCCGTGCCGACCACCGCGAAGCGCGGCCGCCAGCGCCGGCACAAGCGGGCCAGCGCGTCGATGCGGTGGCAGGCGGTGAGCGCAAAGGCTTGATAACGCTCGGGGTGCAGCGCCATCACGTCCAGCGTGCTGCTGCCGACCGAGCCGGTGGCGCCCAGGATGCACACCCGTTGAACCATGGAATGAGGGCCCTCGATGAAACGTCGATGAAAAACTAAAGGCTGATGAGCGCCAGCGCCGCCGGCAGCACCGGCAGCAGGGCATCCACCCGGTCGAGCACACCGCCATGGCCGGGCAACAAGCGGCTGGAATCCTTGGCGCCCGCCGCCCGCTTGACCAGCGATTCGAACAGATCGCCGACCACGCTGAGCGCGGTCAACAGCAAAGCCACCAGCAACAAACCGCCCCAGCCCAGGCGCTGCTGCAGCAGCTTGAACACACTGGCCGAATCGAGGTTGAACTGCGATTCGCCCCAGATCCACAACACGCTCAACAGCAGCACGCCAGCCACGCCGCCGTAAACACCTTCCCAGCTCTTGCCGGGGCTGATGGTGATGGCCAACTTGCGTTGGCCGAAGGCGCGGCCGCAGAAATAGGCCGAGATGTCGGCGACCCAGACCACGCACATCGCCGACAACAGGAAGTTGACACCGATGGTGCGCGCCTGCGCCAGCGCCAGCCAGGCCAGCCACAACAGCAGCGGCCCCAGCGCCCAGCGCAACCCCTGCGGCAACGCGGGCCAGCCCGCAGGCCCGCGCAGCAGCACCAGCGCACCGCCGACCAGCCAGAGCAAGGTGCCGGCCCACCACAGCCCGCCGGCGTGGCCCATCTGCGGCAGGTTGCGCAGGCTGGCGGCGCACATCAGCGCCACCAGGGCACCGGTGGCCAGCGCCGGCAGCGGCGCCTGCACACCGTTCAGCCGCGCCCATTCCCAGCCCGCGGCGCTGACCAGCAGCAGCGTGAACAGCGCAAACGGCAACGCACTGGCGGCGAACAACGCCGGCAGCAGCAGCGCCAACAGCACCAAGGCAGTGATCACACGCTGGCGCAGCATGGTGGGTCAGCCGTTGGTCACGTCAGCAGGCACGGCGTTGACGGCACCGAACCGGCGCTCGCGACCCGCGTAGACCGCCAGTGCGCCATCGAGCGCGGCGACGTCGAAATCGGGCCAGAGACAGTCGGTGAAAACGAGCTCGGAGTAGGCCACCTGCCACAGCAGGAAGTTGCTGATGCGCACCTCGCCGCCGGTGCGGATGAACAGGTCGGGATCGGGCGCGTGCTTCATGGCCATGTAGCCCGACAACGAGGCTTCGGTGATGTCGTCGGCCTTCAGGCCATCGGCAACGGCCTGCCGGCAGGCCTGCACCACATCCCAGCGGCCGCCATAGTTGAAGGCCACCGACAAGGTGATGCGGGTGTTGTGCACGGTGGCCTGCTCGGCCTCGGCCCAGGCCGCCCGCAGCCGATCAGACACCGCGTTGCGGTCGCCAACGATCACGATCTTGACGCCGTCGCGGGCCAGCTTGCCCAGGTACTTGGTGACGGCCACCAGCACCAGCCCCATCAGGCCCGACACCTCGTCCTCGGGCCGTTTCCAGTTTTCGGACGAAAACGCGAAGACGGTGAGGAACTCGACGCCGCGGTCGGCGCAGGCGTTGATCACCTTCACCAGCGTGTCGACGCCGGCCTTGTGGCCGAAAAAGCGCGGCAGGTAGCGTTTTTTGGCCCAGCGGCCGTTGCCGTCCATCACGACGGCCACGTGACGCGGTGCCGACAGCTCTCGTTTCATGTCAACGATCCAAGGCCAAGTGGCGCCAGCCACCGCGCCCGCACCCGACGCCGTCAAGCGGACGCCGCAGATCCGGCGCCGCCGGTTCGCGGGAGCCGCTGCCCTGGGGGGGCTGAGGCCGGACACAAACGGCGTGCCGTTTGTGTCTGCCGAAGGGCAGGGCCACTGGCCCTACGCGGCCTGCAAGGACGGCGAAGGCGTAACGGGGGGCGGCCATCACACCGCCATGATCTCGGCTTCCTTGCCATGCACGAGCTTGTCGACCTCGATGATGACGCGGTCGGTCAGCTTCTGTACGTCGTCCTGGGCGCGGCGCTCGTCGTCCTCGGCCACGGCCTTGTCCTTGAGCAGCTTTTTCAAACCCTCATTGGCCTCGCGGCGCAGGTTGCGCACGGCGATCTTGGCGTCCTCGCCAATGTGGCGCACCACCTTGGCCAGGTCGCGGCGGCGCTCTTCGGTCAACGCGGGCATCGGCACGCGGATCAGGTCGCCTTGCGAGGCCGGGTTGAGCCCCAGACCACTCTCGCGGATGGCCTTTTCGATCTTCTGCGCCATGCCCTTTTCCCAGGGCTGCACGCTGATCGTGCGGGCGTCCTGCAGCGACACATTGGCCACCTGGCTGATCGGCACCTGCGAGCCGTAGTAGTCGACCTGCACCTGGTCGAGGATGCCCGGGTGGGCGCGGCCGGTGCGGATCTTTTGCAGATCACCCTTCATCGCATCGATGGACTTGGCCATCTTGGTTTCGGCGGTGTTCTTGATGTCGGCTATGGTCATCTTGATTCTCTAGTGCAGCACAAGCGCTGCGTCAAACATGCACCAGGGTGCCTTCGTTCTCGCCCATCACCACGCGCTTGAGCGCACCGGGCTTGAAGATCGAGAACACCTTGATCGGCAGTTTCTGGTCACGGCAGAGCGCAAACGCGGTGGCGTCCAGCACCTGCAGATTCTTGCTGATGGCCTCGTCGAAGCTCACGCTGTCGTAGCGCGTGGCTGTCGGGTCGGTCTTGGGGTCGGCGGTGTAGACGCCGTCAACCTTGGTGGCCTTCAACACGATTTCGGCGCCGATCTCGGCACCGCGCAGTGCGGCCGCGGTGTCGGTCGTGAAAAACGGGTTGCCAGTGCCACCGGCGAAGATCACGACCTTGCCCTCTTCGAGGTACTGCAGCGCCTTGGGCCGCACATAGCTCTCGACCACTTGCTCGATGGCGATGGCCGACATCACGCGCGCGGTCAGGCCTTCGAGCCGCATCGTGTCGGCCAGTGCCAGCGCGTTCATCACGGTGGCCAGCATGCCCATGTAGTCGGCGGTGGCGCGGTCCATGCCCACCGAGCCGCCGGCCACGCCGCGGAAGATATTGCCGCCGCCGATCACCACCGCCACCTCGACCCCCAACGCCGTCACCTCCTGCACCTCGCGCACCATGCGCACGATGGTGGCCCGGTTGATGCCGTAGGCGTCGTCGCCCATCAAGGCCTCACCTGACAGCTTGAGAAGAATGCGCTTGTAAGCGGGCATGCAGGCGGCTCCTGAGAGGAATGGAACAGTTTAAGGGCGTGCGGCGGGTTGGCCGCCGGCCGCCGGGTCGGGATCGACGGGGTGGCGCGATCGACGGGCTGGCGCGATCAGCGCCGGCCCGTCGGCTGCGGTCAGGCCAGGCCCGACCGCCTGTGCGTCAGCCGCCCTTGGCTGCCGCGACCTGGGCTGCCACTTCGGCGGCGAAGTCGTCGACCTTCTTCTCGATGCCCTCGCCCACGATGTACATCGTGAAGCCGGCCACTTCGGTGTGGGCGGCCTTGAGCATCTGCTCGACCGTCTGCTTGTCGTTCTTGACGAAAGTCTGGTTGAACAGCGAGACCTCCTTCAGGTACTTCTGCACCGAGCCTTCGACGCGCTTGGCGACGATCTCGGGTGACTGCACGGTTTTGCCGGCGGCCACCGCGGCGGCGGCATCCTCGGCCGCCTTCTCGGCGGCGATGCGGCGTTCTTTCTCGACCAGCTCGGCCGGCACGTCGGCTGCCGACACCGACACCGGCTTCATCGCCGCGATGTGCATCGCCACGTCCTTGGCGGCCGTGCTGGCGACATCACCATCGCCGCTGTACTGCACCACCACGCCGATGCGCACGCCGTGCAGGTAGGTGGCCAGCTTCTGGTCGCCGCCAAAGTGCTTGAAGCGGCGGATCGCCACGTTCTCGCCAATCTTGCCGATCAGGCCCTTGCGCACGTCTTCGACCGTCGGGCCGAAGCCTTCTTGGGCCAGCGCCAACGCCGACAGCGCGGCCACGTCGGCCGGGTTGTTCTTGGCGACCAAATCAGCCAGGTGCTTGGTGAAGGCCAGGAACGAGTCGTTCTTCGAGACGAAGTCGGTCTCGCAGTTGATCTCGATCATCGCGCCGGTGCTGCCGGCGGCGGTGATTGCGATCACGCCTTCAGCGGTGATGCGCGAGGCGGCCTTGCCGGCCTTGTTGCCCAGCTTGACGCGCAGGATCTCTTCGGCGCGGACCAAGTCACCGTCGGCCTCGGTCAGTGCTTTCTTGCACTCCATCATCGGGGCATCGGTCTTGGCGCGAAGTTCGCCGACCATGCTTGCAGTGATTGCTGCCATGTTCCATCTCCAGAAAATCTGCCGGCCAGCCGTCGCGGCGGCCCGGCTTGATGGCGCACCCCACCGGGGCGCGCGAAGTAAAACGAGGGCCGCGTGAAAAAGGGGCCGCTCAGCCCCCTGTTCCGCGACCGTGCGAGAGGGCCGTTAGGCGCCTTCGCTGACCTCGACGAACTCGTCGCCGCCCGCCACCGCAGCCACCACCTCGTTGACCGCGCGGTCCTTGCCTTCGAGCACCGCGTCGGCCACCGCCTTGGCGTACAGCGCCACGGCCTTGGCCGAGTCGTCGTTGCCGGGGATGACGTAGTCGATGCCGATCGGCGAGTGGTTGGTGTCGACCACACCGATGATCGGGATGCCCAGCTTGATGGCTTCGGCGATCGCGATCTTGTGGTAGCCGACGTCGATGACAAACAGCGCATCGGGCAGTGCGCCCATGTCCTGGATGCCGCCGATGTCCTTCTCGAGCTTGGTCAGATCGCGCTCGAACATCAGCGCTTCCTTCTTGCTCATCGTCTCCAAGCCGCCGCTTTCCTTGGTCGCCTGGGCATCCTTCAGCTTCTTCAGCGACCCCTTGACCGTCTTGAAGTTGGTCAGCATGCCGCCAAGCCAGCGCTGGTCGACATAGGGCTGGCCCGAACGCTGGGCTTCCATCGCGATGACATCACGCGCCTGGCGCTTGGTGCCCACCATCAGGATGGTGCCGCGCTTGCCGCTGAGCTGGCGCACGAACTTCATCGCCTCCTCGAACTTCGGCAGCGTCTTCTCGAGGTTGATGATGTGGATCTTGTTGCGGTGGCCGTAGATGTACGGGGCCATCTTGGGGTTCCAGAAGCGGGTTTGGTGTCCGAAATGGACGCCCGCTTCCAGCATTTCACGCATGGTGACTGACATGGTTTACTCCGAAGGTTGGGTCTAGAATTCGGCGCGAATCGACGCATGGCCTTTGCCGCAGTGGTGATTAACCTCGAACAATCTCGGGCACTCATCCGCTGCAACTGAGCTGCGTCGACACCTTTCGGCCGCCGGTTCGCGATTGATTCATCTGTCGCTTGTTGGCATGTTCTGCTCAAGTAGGCATCCAGATAAACCCAAAGATTATAGCATCCCGCCCCATGAGCACTGACCGCACATCTGCCCCGACTTCACCCGACCTGTGCGACGCCGTCGCCGCCGTGCAGGCCGGCCAGACCACTGCTGCCGACCTGCTGGCCCGCGCGCAAGCGGTCGCCGACAGCCCGGTTTGCGCCCAGGCCTACGTGCGCCGTTTCGACCAAGCCGCCCGCGCCGCCGCGCAGGCCATCGACCTGGCCCGCGAAGCCGGCGCGCCGCTGCCGCCGCTGGCTGGCCTGGCGGTGTCGATCAAGGATTTGTTCGACGTTGCCGGCCAGCCCACCACTGCCGGTTCGCGGGCGATGGCCGACGCCGCGCCCGCCGCCGCCGACTGCCCCGCCGTGGCCCGGCTGCGCGCCGCCGGTGCCGCGCTGACCGGCCACACCAACCTCAGCGAGTTTGCTTATTCGGGCGTCGGTATCAATCCGCACTTCGGCACCCCGGTCAACCCGGCCACCGCCGCGCTGAACCCGACACCGCGCATCCCTGGTGGCAGCAGCTCGGGCGGCGCGGTCACGGTGGCCAGCGGCGCGGCCTGGGCGGCGCTGGGCTCGGACACCGGTGGTTCGATCCGCATCCCGGCCGCGCTGCAGGGCTTGGTCGGCTTCAAGAACACCCAGCGCTTGACGCCGCTGGCCGGCGCGGTGCCGCTGTCGACCACGCTGGACACCGCCTGCGCCATCACCCGCAGCGTGCGCGATGCCGTGTTGCTGCACGGCCTGCTGGCCGGCCGCACGCCGCGGCCACTGGCCCGGCCACTGCGCTCGCTGCGGCTGGCGCTGCCGCAGGCGGTGATGCTGGACGGCCTGGATGCCGACGTCGCCCGCGCCTTCGAAGCCGCGCTGGCGCGCTTGCGCGCGGCCGGCGCGGTGATCGACGAGCTGCCGCTCACCCAACTGGGCGAGGTCGCCGGCATGCAGGCCGAAGGCGGCTTCACCGCCGCCGAAAGCTGGGCCTGGCACCGCGCCCGCCTGGCCCAGCGCGAAGCCTGTTACGACCCGCGGGTGGCACAGCGCATCCGCCGCGGCGAGGCCATCAGCGCGGCCGACTACATCGATCTGCACAGCGCGCGCGCGCGCTGGATCGCCAGCATGGAGGCCTCGCTGGCCGGCTACGACGCCGTGCTGTCGCCCACCGTGCCGATGGTGGCGCCGGCCATCGCCCCGCTGCTGGGCAGCGACAGCCGCTTCTTCGCGATCAACGGCTTGTTGTTACGCAACCCGGCGGTGGTCAACTTGCTCGACGGCTGCGCGTTGTCGCTGCCCTGCCAGGCGCCTGGCCAGATGCCGGTGGGGCTGATGGTCTGGGGGCCGGCGATGACCGACGACGCCGTGCTCGGCGTGTCGCTGGCGGTCGAGGCGGCGCTGGCCACCGAAGTGGGCGCCGACCGTGCCGACCATTCAGTCAGCAGCGCCAGCAGCGCGCACTGACGATGCGAATCGACGTGATCGGCGCCGGCATCGTCGGCGTCACGACCGCCTTCGAGCTGGCGCGCGACGGCCACTTAGTCACGGTGTTCGAGCGCCGCGGCAGCGTCGCCGAAGAAACCAGTTTCGCCAACGCCGGTGTGGTGGCGCCGGGTTACACCACACCTTGGGCGGCGCCGGGCATGCCGGCCAAGGTGCTGCGCCACCTGCTCAGCCGCCATGCCCCGGTGCGCTTGGCCCTGCCGCTGGCGCCGGGCCAGCTGGGCTGGATGTGGCGCTGGTGGCGCGCCTGCCAGGCGCCGGTGTTTGCCGCCAACCGGGCGCAGATGTACCGCCTGGCGCGCTACAGCCAGCAGCGCTTGCGCGGCCTCACGCAAGCCTTGCAGTTGGCGCACGAAAGCACGGCGGGCTACCTGGTGCTGCTGCGCAGCGCGCGTGAGCTGGCGCAGGCCCGCAACAGCCTCAAGCTGCTGGCCGAGCTGGGCGTCGACTTCCACCTCGTCAGCGGGGCCCGGGCCCGCGAGATCGAGCGCGGCCTGAACCCCGACATGCCGCTGCACGCCGCCGTACACCTGCCACAGGACGAGGTCGGCAACTGCCGCCAGTTTGCCCACGCGCTGCGCGGCGAGGCGCAGCGGCTGGGCGCGGTGTTCCGCTTCCAGCGTTGCGTGACCGGCCTCACGGCGGGTGCGCAGCCGGCGGTCGCCCACCAATCCGCGGTGGCTGTCGAGCCGCCGCAGCAAGAGCGCTTCGACGCCGTGGTGGTATGCGCGGCGCTGGGCGCCACCGCCTTGCTCAAACCGCTGGGCTTGCGCCTGCCGCTGCTCGGCGTGTTTGGTTATTCGATCACCGCGCCGCTGCGCCACCGTGAGGATTTTCCGCAGCTGGGGCCCAGCTCGGGCGTGATGGACGAACGCTACAAGGTGGCGATCAGCCGCCTCGGCCAACGGGTGCGCGTGGCCGGCAGCGCCGAGTTGGGCGGCCGGCTGGACCAGTTCAGCGACGCTGCGATCCAGACCCTGCACCAGGTGCTGGACGACTGGTATCCGGGTTGCGCCCAGCAGTCACAAGTGCAGCGCTGGAAAGGCGCGCGGCCGATGCTGCCCGACGGCCCGCCGGTGCGCGCGCGCAGCGGCATCGACGGCGGCTGGCTCAACCGCAGCGGCCATGGCCCCAGCGGCTCGGCGCTGGCCTGCGATTCGGCCCGTTGGCTGGCCGACTGCGTGGCCGGCCGAGCCCCC
>JAYVDE010000661.1:0-8320 GCA_043749575.1 Burkholderiaceae bacterium
TCTGGCCCGGCGCGGCCTGCAAGGACGCCGAAGGCGCTACGGGGGGGGGCCATCAATGCACGTCGATGGGGTAGGTGCCCAGCACCTTGAAGAAGGCGCAGGCCTCGCGCAGCGCGCGCAGCGCCGCCGCCACGTGCGGCTCGTCGGGGTGGCCCTCGAGGTCGATGTAGAAGTAGTACTCCCACTGGCCCGAGCGCGCCGGGCGCGATTCGAAGCGGGTCATCGAGACGCCATATTCCTTCAGCGGCACCAACAGGTCGTGCACCGCGCCCGGCTTGTTGTCCACGCTGACCACCAGGCTGGTGCAGTCGTGGCCCGAAGGCCGCGGTGCCGGGTGGCGGTCAGGGTGGGTGATGACCGCAAAGCGGGTGCGGTTGTGGGCGTCGTCCTGGATCGCCGGCGACACGATATGCAGGCCAAACTCAGACGCCGCGCGGCTGCTGGCGATCGCCGCCAGGCCGCCATCCTGCCCGGCCAGGCGCGCGCCTTCGGCATTGCTGCTGACAGGTCGGCGCTCAACGTCAGGCAGGTGGTGGCTCAACCAGCCATGGCACTGGGCCAGCGCCTGCGGGTGGGCGAGCACCGCACTGATCTTGGCCAGGTCATTGGTCTTGCGCAGCAGGTTGTGGCGCACGATCAGGCTGGTCTCGCCGATGATGAACAAAGGCGTGCTCAGGAACAGGTCGAGTGAGCGCGCGACCACGCCTTCGGTCGAGTTTTCCACCGGCACGACGCCAAAGTCGGCCGCGCCGGCGGTGGTGGTGCGAAACACCTCGTCGAAGCTGGCGCAGGGCACGCGCACGATCGAGGTGCCAAAAAATCCCAACGCCGCCTCTTCACTGAAGGTGCCGGCCGGGCCCAGATAGGCCACGCGGGTGGCGGTCTCGAGGGCGCGGCTGGCTGACATGATCTCGCGCCAGATCGGTGCCACGCTCTCGTTTTTCAGCGGCCCGGGGTTGACGGCCTTGAGGCCGTCGATCACCTGGGCCTCGCGCTCCGGCCGGAACACCGGCGAGCCTTCGCTCTTTTTCAGCTCGCCCACTTCCACCGCCACCTGCATGCGGCGGTTCAGCAGGGCCAGCAGTTCACGGTCGAGCGCATCGATGCGCTGGCGCATCGCCAGCAGGGCCGGGTTGGTGCCGGCGTTGGCGGTGGTGTTGGCGTCGGCGTTGGCGCCGGTGTTGGCGCTGGTCGGGGATGCCGGCGTCGGCGGGGTGAGGTCAGCCATGGCGCTGTGCAAAGTCCTTCAGGTAGTTCACCAGCGCCTGCACGCCTTCCAGCGGCATCGCGTTGTAGATCGACGCGCGCATGCCACCCACCGATTGGTGGCCCTTCAGCTGCAGCAGGCCACGTTCGTGGGCGCCGTTCAGGAAGGCTTGGTTCAGCGATTCGTCATGCAGAAAAAACGGCACGTTCATGCGCGAGCGGCCCGCCACCGCCACCCGGTTGGCGTAGAAGCCCGAGCCGTCCAGATAGCCGTACAGCCATTCGGCCTTGGCGATGTTGCGCGCTGCCATCGCCGCTACGCCGCCCTGGGCTTTGAGCCACTGGAACACCAGCCCGGCGATGTAGATCGCGTAGGTCGGTGGCGTGTTGAACATCGAGCCGTTGTCGGCCACGGTCTTGTAGTCGAAGGCCGATGGGCAATGCGCCATGGCGTGGCCTAGCAGGTCTTCGCGCACGATCACCAGCGTCAGCCCGGCCGGGCCGACGTTTTTCTGCGCGCCAGCGAAGGCCAGGCCGACCCGGCCCCAGTCGACAGGCCGTGACAGGATGTGCGACGAGCAGTCGATCACCAGCGGCGCATCGCAGCCCAGCGCGGCCAGGTCGGGCAGCTCGGCGTACTCAACGCCGTGGATGGTCTCGTTGCTGCACAGGTGCAGGTAGCTGCTGCCTTGGCGCAACTGCCAGCTGGCTGGCGCGGGCAGCGAGGTGTGGCCATCGGCCTCGTTGCTGGCCACCACCGCCACGTCGGCATAACGCCGTGCTTCCCTGGCCGACTTTTGCGACCAGGCGCCGCTGACCACCACGTCGACCCGGCCGCCCGGCGACCGTTGCGCCAGGTTCAGCGGCACGATCGCGTTTTCAGCCAGGCCGCCACCCTGCATGAACAGGATGCGGAAGTTCGCCGGCACCACCAGCAGTTCGCGCAGGTCGGCCTCAGCGGCTGCAGCGATGGCCATGAAATCCTTGCCGCGGTGGCTCATCTCCATCACGCCCATGCCCGAGCCGTGCCAGTCCAGCATCTCGGCAGCGGCCTGTTGCAGCACGGCTTCGGGCAGGGCCGCCGGGCCGGCGGAAAAGTTGTAGGGGCGCATGGGCAGCTTCAGCGGCGGTTGATCGTCACTTCTTGACGCCCGACGCTGCCGCCTTCGGCGCCGCGCCGGCCGCTTTCGGCGCGGCGGCCGGGGCTGGCGTAGCGCCGCCAGCACCGGCAGCGTTCAGGCGCGCCGCCATGGCCTGTTCCAGCGCCTTGAGTTTGGGCTCGATCTGCGGCCGGGTTTCGGTCACCAGCTTCTGCCCCAGCGCCTGCTGCGATTCAGTGGCGATCTGCGCGTACTTGCGGTTGACGGGCGACTCCAGCCAGGCGATCAACACCTTCAACTCGTCTTCGCTGAGCTTGTCTTCCATCGCGCTGCCGATGGTGGTCGGTGCCAGCTTGATGGCAGAGGCCCGCAGCACCGGCGAGATCTCGTCGAAGAACTTGCGCACGTCGGCCTGCAGTTCGGTGCCCACGGCTTGGCGGCTCTCGGCCGGCAAGCGGCCCACGGCCTGGCCGGCCACCTGCAACACCTGCTGGGCAGTCTGGTTGGCCAGCGCATTGCCGATGCCTTCGATGCCAGGCTGCTGCAGTTGCAAGGCCTTCTGCACCAGCGCCTGCTTGGCTGGCGATACCGGCGACAGCGGCGCGGACGCGCCCTGGGCGGCACAGAGGCTGGCGGCGCCGGCCAGGGTGGTGGTCAGCGCGGCGCGGGCCAGTCGGGAAGTCAAGGTCATGGGGTATCCAGGTTGGGAGGGGTGTCGTCGGTGTCGTTGCTGCCGTTGCTGTCGTTGGTGTTGTCGGGGGCCACGGGCGCGGTGGATTCACCGCCATCACCGCCATCGGCTGGCGCATCGACATTGGCATCGTTCTCGACCAGCCGCTGCAGGCCCGACAGCTTGCTGCCGTCGTCCAGCGCGATCAGCGTCACGCCCTGGGTGGCGCGGCCCAGCTCGCGAATCTCCGAGACACGGGTGCGCACCAGCACGCCGCGGTCGGTGATCAGCATGATCTCGTCGGCCGGGCGCACCAGCGTGGCGGCCACGACCCGGCCGTTGCGCTCGGTCTGCTGGATCGCGATCATGCCCTTGGTGCCGCGGCCGTGGCGGGTGTATTCGACGATGCTGGTGCGCTTACCGTAGCCGTTTTCGGTGGCCGTCAACACGCTTTGCGTCTCGTCTTCGGCGACCAGCATCGCGATCACGCTCTGGCCCTCATCGAGCGTCATGCCCTTGACGCCGCGCGCGGCACGGCCGTGCGCAGTGACCTCGTCTTCGTCGAAACGCACCGCTTTGCCGCCATCGGAAAACAGCATCACGTCATGGCGACCATCGGTCAGCGCCGCGCCGATCAGCACGTCGCCCTCATCGAGGGTGACGGCAATGATCCCGGACTTGCGCGGATTGCTGAAGTCATCGAGCGGCGTCTTCTTGACGATGCCCAGCTTGGTGGCCATGAAAATGAAGTGGTCGGCCGGGAAGCGGCGGAACTCACCAGTCAGCGGCAGCACCACGGTCACCTTCTCGCCCGCTTGCAGCGGGAACATGTTGACGATCGGCCGGCCGCGTGAATTGCGCGAGCCCTGCGGCACCTCCCAGACCTTCAGCCAGTAGACCCGGCCGCGGTCGGAAAAGCACAAGATCCAGTCGTGGGTGTTGGCGATGAAGAGCTGGTCGATCCAGTCGTCTTCCTTGGTCTGGGTGGCCTGCTTGCCGCGGCCGCCGCGTTTTTGCGCGCGGTACTCGGCCAGCGGCTGGCTCTTGATGTAGCCGGTGTGGCTGAGTGTCACCACCATGTCGGTGGGCGTGATCAGGTCTTCGGTGCCGAGCTCTTGCACGTTGTGCTCGATCACGCTGCGGCGGGCGCCCACCTTGGTCTGGCCAAATTCGAGCCGCACGGCGGCCAGTTCGTTGCCGATGATCGCGGTCACCCGCGCGGGCTTGGCCAGGATATCGAGCAGGTCGGCGATGACGGCCATCACCTCCTTGTACTCGCCGATGATCTTGTCCTGCTCCAGCCCGGTCAGGCGCTGCAGGCGCATCTGCAGAATCTCGCCGGCCTGGTCGTCGCTCAGCCGGTACAGGCCATCGGCCTGCAAGCCGTAGTGCGCGGGCAGGCCCTCGGGCCGGTAGGCGTTGCGGCTGCCGGGGGCATCGCCCTCGGTGCGCATCAGCATCTCGCGCACCATCGACGAATCCCAGCTCTTGGCCATCAGCGCGGCCTTGGCCACCGGTGGCGTCGGGCTGGACTTGATGGTCTCGATGAACTCGTCGATGTTGGCCAGCGCCACCGCCAGGCCTTCGAGCACATGGCCACGCTCGCGGGCCCGGCGCAACTCGTAGACCGTGCGCCGGGTCACCACCTCGCGCCGGTGCTCCAGGAAGATGTCGAGCAGCATCTTCAGGTTGCACAAGCGCGGCTGGCCGTCGATCAGCGCCACCATGTTGATGCCGAAGGTGTCCTGCAGCTGGGTCTGCTTGTACAGGTTGTTCAGCACCACCTCGGGCACCTCGCCGCGCTTCAGGTCGATCACCACCCGCATGCCGGATTTGTCGCTCTCGTCCTGGATGTGGCTGATGCCGTCGATCTTCTTCTCGTGCACCAGCTCGGCGATGCGTTCGAGCAGCGTCTTCTTGTTGACCTGGTAGGGCAGCTCGTCGACGATGATGGTCTGGCGGGTGCCGCGGTCGATGTCCTCGAAGTGGCACTTGGCCCGCATCACCACCTTGCCACGGCCGGTGCGGTAGCCCTCGCGCACGCCATTGATGCCGTAGATGATGCCGGCGGTGGGAAAGTCGGGCGCCGGCACGATCTCCATCAATTCCTCGATCGTCGCCGCCGGGTTCTGCAGCAAGTGCAGGCAGGCGTCAACGATTTCGTTCAAGTTGTGCGGCGGGATGTTGGTGGCCATTCCCACCGCGATACCTGACGAACCGTTGACCAGCAGGTTGGGCAAGCGCGCCGGCATCACCGTCGGCTCTCTTTCCGAGCCGTCGTAGTTGGGCGCGAAGTCGACCGTCTCCTTGTCGATGTCGGCCAGCATCTCGTGGGCGATCTTCGACAAGCGGATCTCGGTGTAGCGCATCGCCGCGGCGCTGTCGCCGTCGACCGAGCCGAAGTTGCCCTGGCCGTCCACCAGCATGTGGCGCAGCGAAAAATCCTGCGCCATGCGCACGATGGTGTCGTAGACCGCGGTGTCGCCGTGCGGGTGGTACTTGCCGATCACGTCACCGACGATGCGCGCACTCTTCTTATAGGGCCGGTTCCAGTCGTTGTTCAACTCGTGCATTGCGAACAGCACGCGCCGGTGCACCGGTTTAAGGCCGTCGCGGGCGTCGGGCAGGGCGCGACCCACGATCACGCTCATCGCGTAGTCCAGGTACGAACGCCGCATCTCCTCTTCGAGGCTGATCGGCAGTGTTTCCTTGGCAAAGGGCGTCATGCATGTGCGGCGGGGCGGCGCCGAGCGAAAAGAGGGTGCCTCGCAGACCGTTCTGCGAGGCAACTTGCGATTCTAAGGGTGCCGAGTTGTCGCGGCTATGCAACAACACGGCGTGCCTTGTGCATCTGGCGGCTGAAAATCAGGGCGGTAGTAGGCCCTATGGCACAATGAATCATCGGTGGCGAACGCTTGCTAAACCGGGTGTTTGCCGGGTTTTAATGCTATCGATTTGGACGTTTCGCAGTCATCTGCGGCTTTCCCCGAGAGGAGAATCATGAAGAAACTGAATAAGGTGGCGGTGCTCTTCGCGTCGGCCGCTCTCGCCGCGCCAATCGCGGCCTTCGCCCAAGTCACGACGGGTGGCGATAACTGGCGCAGCACAGACGGCACCGTTTGGAAAAACGGTACGAACGAACTCTGCTGGCGTGATGCCAACTGGACCCCGGCAACTGCCGACAAGGATTGCGACGGCGCCCTGAAGCCGCCGCCCCCGGCACCGGCTCCCCGCGCTGTCGCGCCGCCGGCACCGGCACCGGCACCCGCGCCGGCCCCGGTGGTTGTGCCGCCGCCGGTGGTGGCTCCGGTTGTCGTGCCCGCCGCGCCGGTCAGCGAGAAAGTTACTTTCGCCGCCGACGCATTTTTCGACTTCGACAAATCTGTCCTGAAGCCGGAAGCCAAGGCCAAGCTCGACGATTTGGTCAGCAAGACGTCGGCAGTTGCGCTTGAAGTCATCATCGCAGTCGGCCACACCGACTCGGTGGGTACGGACGGCTACAACCAAAAGCTGTCGGTTGAGCGTTCTGAAGCTGTCAAGGCCTACCTGGTGGGCAAGGGCATCGAGAAGAACCGGGTCTACACCGAAGGCAAGGGCGAGAAGCAGCCTGTGGCCGACAACAAGACGACTGAAGGCCGCGCCAAGAATCGCCGCGTGGAAATCGAAGTCGTCGGTACCCGCGCCAAGAAGTAAGTCATTGGCCTTCGGGCCTTTCACTGGCTTGGACAAACCCCGCTTCGGCGGGGTTTTCCGTTTCCGACCCTCATTGTTCGGGCTGCAGGCTACGATGGGCGTATGACCGTGAACGCTGACCCGCAAGAACTGGCCAAGTTTGGTGAACTGGCCCACCGGTGGTGGGACACCGAGGGCGAATTCCGACCCTTGCACCAGATCAATCCGCTGCGGCTGGACTGGATCGATGCCCATGCCCACCTGGCCGGCAAGACCGTGCTCGACGTCGGTTGTGGCGGCGGCATCCTGGCTGAATCAATGGCCCGGCGCGGTGCCGACGTGCTGGGCATCGACCTGTCGAGCAAGCCACTGCGCGTGGCGCAATTGCACGCCCTGGAAGCCGGGCTAGACCAGCTGCGCTACCGCGAGGTGGCGATTGAAGTGCTGGCGGCTGAAACACCGGCGCATTTCGACGTGGTGACTTGCCTTGAAATGCTTGAGCACGTGCCCGATCCCGCGTCGGTGGTGCGGGCCTGTGCTGCGCTGGTCCAGCCCGGCGGCTGGGTGTTTTTCTCCACGCTGAACCGCAACGCCAAGGCGTGGCTGATGGCCGTGGTAGGTGCCGAGCACGTGCTCAAGCTGCTGCCCAAGGGAACGCACGACTACCAGCGTTTCATTCGGCCCAGCGAACTGGGCCGTTGGTGCCGCGATGCCGGGCTGGCTGCCGACGGTTTCAAGGGCCTGGGCTACAACCCGCTGACCCAGCGCTACAGGCTGTCGGACGACACCTCGGTGAATTACCTGCTGGCCTGCCGGGCGTTCGCGTGACAGGCCGGGCGCCTGTGCTGCTGTTCGACCTGGATGGCACGCTGATCGACAGCGCGCCCGACCTGGCCGGTGCCGCCAACGACCTGCGCGTGCGCCACGGCCTGCCGCCGCTGCCACACGACACGCTGCGCCCGATGGTCGGCAGTGGCGCCAGGGGCATGGTGGGTGTGGCCTTCGGTGTCACGCCGGATGACGACGCTTTTGCCGCGTTGCGCGACGCGTTTCTGGTTCGTTATGCCGAACGCCTGCTCGACCAGACCCAGATTTTCGCGGCGATGGCACCGGTGCTTGATGCGCTGGACGCGGCCGGCTTGCACTGGGGCATCGTGACGAACAAGGCGATGCGCTTCACGGCGCCGCTGGTCGACGGCCTGGGCTTGTCCGCACGGGCGGCCGTGGTCATCGCCGGTGACAGCACGCCGCACGCCAAACCCCATCCGGCACCGCTGCTGGAAGCGGCGCGCCGGATGGGCGTGGCGGCGGCCGGCTGCGTCTACATCGGTGACGACCACCGAGACGTCGTTGCCGGTCGCGCGGCCGGCATGACGACCTTGGCTGCCGCCTGGGGCTACTTGGGTCAGGGCGAACCGGTGCACGCCTGGGGCGCCGATGGCGTGCTTTCTTCGCCAGCCGACCTCTTGCAATGGCTGGAACTGACCTAAAATAGTGTTTACCAGGGGCCGACCTGGCTTCGACGTGGGTGCGGAGTCGGTTCAGGGCATGCCGAGCACCAGTTCGCTCGTAAAACCACTGGAAACAAAAGTAACTGCGAACGATACCTCGTACGCCCTCGCCGCTTAAAAACCGGTGAGCTTCGCAACGGTTGGCCGATGGGCCGGGCCTG
>JAYVDE010000662.1:0-3026 GCA_043749575.1 Burkholderiaceae bacterium
GATGGCCGAGGGCGGTGCCAGCGCCAGCAGCGGCGCGGTGTTGGCCGGCGCGCGCCAATCCCCCAGCAGGCGCTGGGCCAGCGCCTGGGCTTGCTCGGCACTGATGTCACCGGCCAGCACCAGCGCCACCCGGTCGGGCCGCACCCAGCGCGACTGGAAGGCCTGCAGGTCGGTGCGCTGCAGGCGCTGCACCGCCGCCGGTGGCGCCACCGCGCCATGCGGCACGGCGCCCCAGAAGGCCCGGCGCAGCGCCAGCGCGGCCACCTCACCCGGGCTGCCCAGCGTGACGCGCAGGCCGTCCAGCGCCTGGGCACGGGCGCGCTCCAGTTCGTCGGCGGCCAGCAGCGGCCGGCGCAGCAGGTCGGTCATCAAGGCCAGCGCCGCGTCGACCCGCGGCGTGGTGACGGTCATCGCCAGCGTGCTGGCGCCCCAGCTGCTGCGGCTGTCGAGTGCGCTGCCCAGGGCCTCGGCCTGGCGGGCCAGGTCGGACGCCGACACCGGCCGGCCCTCGCGCAGCGCGCCCTTGGGCCACAGCGTGGCCGTCATCGCGGCCGCGCCGGGGCGCCCAGGCGGGTCGACCTCGGGGCCGGCCAGCACCAGCAGCGTCAGGCTGACCAGCGGCAGCCCCGGGCGCGGCGCCACCACCCCCCGCAGGCCGTTGGCCAGCGTGAACTCGTGCAGCGCGGGCAGCTCCAGTGGCCGTGGCGCGGCCACCGGCGGCGGCTCATCGACACCGGGCACGGCCAGCAGGCCCGCCGGCAGCAGCAGGGCGCCGGCCAGCAACGAACGGCGCGCGAGGATTGGCACGAATGTCGGCGTGAATGTCGGTGCGAATGTCGCTGCGACGGTCGGTGCGAGGGACGGCGCCAAGGGCGGAGCTGTGCCGGTCGTCAGGTCGTCGGCCGGGTCGGCGTCTGGAGCGGCGTGCGGGTCGGTGTGCGCACCGGCATGCGGGGCCGGGCGCTTCATGCCGCGGCGCCCTGCACGTAGTCGACGGTCATGCGTTTGCCACGCAGCAGGTACTGGTCGAGCACGCGCTGGATGTCGGCCATCCGCACCGCCTGCAGCCGGGCGATGCGGGTGTCGGCCTCGCGGGCATCGCCATGCAGCAACACGGCACGGCCGATGGCGTTGGCCAGGCCGGGCGGGTCTTGCCGGGCCAGCAGCGCGCCGGTCAGCAACTGGGTGCGCACCTTGTCCATTTCGGCGAACGCCACCTTGCCGCGCGCCAGCAGCGTGATCTGCGCCAGCAGCGACGCTTCCAGCGTGCGCAGGCTCTGGCCGCTGGCGGCAATCGCATAAGCCGCCAGCATGCCGCCGTCGGCGTACAGGTCGGCGTCGAAGCCGGCGGCCTGGGCCGATTGCGCGGTGTAGACCAGCGCCTGGTTCAGCCGCGACGATTCACCGGCCGCCAGCAGCGCCTGCGCCATCTCCAGCGCCGGGGCGTCGGCATGCGAGGCGGCCGGGCCCTTCCACAGCAGCGCCACCGCCGGCAGCGGCACGTTGGCGGCCTTGAGCGTCTGCCGCGCATCCTGGGCGCGGGCCGGCTCACGCTCGGTCACCCGCGGGATCGGCTGCGCCGGCGCCTTCACCGGGCCAAAGTAGCGGTCGACCCAGCCATCGAGTTGCGCCGGGTCGATGTCACCGACCACGATCAGCACTGCGTTGTCGGGCCGGTAGTAGGTGGTGTGAAAGCGGCGCACGTCGTCCAGCGTGGCGGCGTTGAGATCGGCCTCGCTGCCGATCACCGGGCGCTTGTACGGATGGCGCTCGAAGCACAGCTCGGGCAAGGCGTTGAAGAGGCGGCCGTAGGGGTCGGCCAGCACCCGCTGGCGCAGCTCTTCGATCACCACCTTGCGTTCGCTGTCGAAATTGGCCTGGTCGACCTGCAGGTGCTGCAGCCGCTCGGCCTCGGCCCACAGCAGGCGTTCGAGGTGGTTGGACGGCACCTCGTCCTGGTAGACCGTCATGTCCTGCGCGGTGAAGGCGTTGTTCTGGCCGCCCACGTCCTCGGTCAGGCGGTCGAACATCTCGTCGGGCATGTGCTGGGTGCGCTTGAACATCAGGTGTTCGAACAGATGCGCAAAGCCCGAGCGGCCCACCGGGTCGTCCTTGCCACCGACCCGGTACCAGACCTGCACGCTGACCGTGTTGCCGCCGCGCGTGGCCAGGCTGATCACCTGCAAGCCGTTGGCCAGCGTGCGCTGGCGCAGCGCCAGCGGCGTCAGGCTGATGGCCAGCGGCGACTGCCGGCCAGTGGCACCGACCTGGGCGGTCGGGGTTGCGGGCAGCTTGGGCGGCGTTGCGGCCCAGCCCGGCAGCGCGGCGGCCGTTGCGATCAGTGCCAGCGCGCGGCGGCGTTGTAGCGGACGGTCGGGCAGGGTCATGGCAGGTGTCGGGTCCCGTGGCATGGCCACGATCATCGTCGATCGACACCGCAGGCCGGGGGCGCACGCCGCAGCGGTGAATGCAGCCGGCGTGGTCGAGCAGACCGGCCAGGCGGCTGCGCCGTTCGAGGGCCCGCGTGATCGGCAACACCCGCGTGCGGGTGATCGGCAACATCCGCCTGCGGGTGATCGGCAACACCCGCCTGCGCAGTCGAGAACTCCGGCGGTGAAGTTGTGGTCTTGATGGTCGATATCCCAGCATCAAGGCAGTCGGTTCGCCTGGCGGGTGTCGGGCAATCGGCACCGCACTGCGTTGGGCCTTCAACGGCCTGCGCCACTGGGCTGGCGCGCCATTCAGCATTCATAACTGGACTCATGATGAGCATCAAACTAGGCACCCGTGTGGGACTGAGCATCGGCGTTTTGCTGCTGCTGGCGGCGCTGATCGCCATCAGTGGGGCCGGGGCGCTGCGCTTGGTGATGAGCGACTTGCGTGGCGTGACCAACGAGGTCTGGCCCAAGAGTGACCTGGCCAACCGCAACATCCAGGCGGCCTACGACTACGCGCGGGCCTTTGCCTACATCGTGACGTCCGAGGGTCGCAGCGACGCCAATGTCGCCGCGTTGGCGGCTGCCCAC
>JAYVDE010000663.1:0-3024 GCA_043749575.1 Burkholderiaceae bacterium
GGGCGGTGCCGACACGGCCGACGCCAAGCTGGCGGTGATGGAAGAGTGCGGCTTCACCATCACCCGCAACCCCAGCGAGATGGCGCGGCTGCTGAAGGCGATGCTGTAGGCTCGGCCAGACGCCCGGCAAAAAGCCGCCCTGAGGCGGCTTTTTTCATGGGGCCGGCACCCGCAGGCGCCGGCCAGTTGATCAGCGGTCGCTGATAGGCTTCACGTCACGCGGCGTGGCACCGACAAACAACTGGCGCGGGCGGCCGATCTTGTACTCGGGGTCGCCGATCATCTCGTTGAGCTGGGCGATCCAGCCCACCGTGCGGGCCAGCGCGAAGATCGCGGTGAACAGCGGCACGGGGATGCCGATGGCGCGCTGCACGATGCCGGAATAAAAGTCGACATTCGGGTACAGCTTGCGGGAGACGAAGTAATCGTCTTCCAGCGCGATTTTCTCCAACGCCATTGCCAGCTTGAACAGCGGGTCATCGTGCAGGCCCAGCGCGCCCAGCACCTCGTGGCAGGTCTCGCGCATCAGCTTGGCGCGCGGGTCGTAGTTCTTGTAGACCCGGTGGCCGAAGCCCATCAACTTGACGGTCGAGTTCTTGTCTTTCACCTGCTTGATGAACTCACCGATCTTCTCGACGCCACCCATCTTCTGGATGTCGCCCAGCATGTTCAGCGCCGCCTCGTTGGCGCCACCGTGCGCAGGGCCCCACAGGCAGGCCACGCCGGCCGCGATGGCCGCAAACGGGTTGGTGCCCGAGCTGCCGCACAGCCGAACGGTGGAGGTGCTGGCGTTCTGCTCGTGGTCAGCGTGCAGGATGAAGATGCGGTCCATCGCCCGCACCAACACGTCGTTCTGCTGGTAGTCCTCGCAGGGGTTAGCGAACATCATGTGCATGAAGTTCGCCGCGTACGACAGGTTGTTCTTCGGGTACATGTAGGGCTGGCCCTGCGTGTACTTGTAGGCCATGGCCACCAACGTCGGCATCTTGGCGATCAGCCGGATGGCGGCGATCTCGCGGTGCACCGGGTTGTTGATGTCGGTGCTGTCATGGTAGAAGGCCGACAAAGCGCCGACCAGACCGGTCATGATGGCCATCGGATGCGCATCCCGGCGGAAGCCGCGCAGGAAAAACTGCATCTGCTCGTTGACCATCGTGTGGTTGGACACGCGGGCCGTGAAATCGACCTTCTGCGCCGCATCGGGCAGGTCGCCATACAGCAGCAGGTGGCAGGTTTCCAGGAAGTCGCAGTTCTGCGCCAGCTGCTCGATCGGATAGCCGCGGTACAGCAGTTCGCCCTTGTCGCCATCGATGTAGGTGATGGTCGAATTACACGACGCGGTCGACAAAAAGCCCGGGTCGTAGGTGAACTTGCCGGTCTGGCCGTAGAGCTTGCGGATGTCGATGACATCCGGCCCGATGGTGCCCTTGTACAGCGGCATGTCCATGCTGGGGCTGCCATCGGAGAACGACAGGGTGGCTTTCACATCGGAGGGGGTCATGGGCATTCCCTTTCTTGGTCAGGTTCTACGGGGTCGCCGCGTGGCAGCGCGCCCAGGGGGTGGGGTGCGACTACCGTGCACGAAGCATGCCGAGTACCTCAATCACCTCGGGGCGGGCGAGATCGGCATCGGGCTCGCGGCGCGCAAGCAACAAATCCATCAAATCGTTATCGGCCAGATCCATCAGTGCCTGTAGGCCATCGGCATGCCGCACGGTCAAGCCCGCTTCGTGCCGCTGAAAGAAGCGTGCAATGAACAAGTCGTTTTCCAGCAGGCCGCGCCGGCAGCGCCAGCGCAGCCGGCTGAGTTCAGTGGCGCCGATGGGTGCGCTGTCGTCCAGGGCAGTCTGCATGGCTTGGCTTGGCGGGGGCTGACGGGGGGGCGAACCTAAATGGCCCGGCGCACCATCATTTCCTTGATCTTGCCGATCGCCTTGGTGGGGTTCAGGCCCTTGGGGCAGACATCGACGCAATTCATGATGGTGTGGCAGCGGAACAAGCGGTACGGATCTTCGAGGTTGTCGAGCCGACCGGCAGTGTCCTGGTCGCGGCTGTCGGCGATGAAGCGGTAGGCCTGCAGCAAGCCGGCGGGGCCGACAAACTTGTCGGGGTTCCACCAGAAGCTGGGGCAGGCGGTCGAGCAGCTGGCGCACAGGATGCACTCGTACAGACCGTTCAGCTCGTCGCGCTCTTCGGGGCTTTGCAGCCGCTCTTTTTCGGGCGGGACGTTGTCATTGACGAGGTAGGGCTTGATCGACTCGTACTGCTTGAAGAACTGCGTCATGTCGACGATCACGTCGCGGATCACCGGCAGGCCGGGCAGCGGCTTGAGCACCACCACGCCAGGCAGGTCGCGCATGTTGGTCAAACAGGCCAAGCCGTTCTTGCCGTTGATGTTCATGGCGTCTGAGCCGCAAACACCCTCGCGGCAGCTGCGGCGAAAGCTGATGCTCGGGTCGACCGATTTCAGCTTCATCAGAACGTCGAGCAGCATGCGCTCGCTGCCGTCGAGTTCGACGTCGATGGACTGCATGTAGGGCTTGGCGTCTTTGTCCGGGTCGTAGCGGTAGATCTGGAACGTTCTCTTCGTCATGATGGTTTCCTGTGACCTGTTTAGAACGTGCGGACTTTTGGCGGCACGCTGTCGACGGTGAGCGGCTTCAGCTGCACCGGCTTGTAGTCCAGCCGGTTGCCCTGGCTGTACCACAGCGTGTGCTTCATCCACTCGGCGTCGTTGCGGCCCAGCGGAAACTGCGGGTCGTCGGCCAGGCGCTCATAGTCGCTCACGGTGTGGGCGCCGCGGCACTCATGGCGGGCGGCCGCTGATTCGATGGTGGCCTGCGCCGCCTCGATCAGGTTGTCGACTTCCAGCGCCTCGATGCGCGCGGTGTTGAAGACCTGGCTCTTGTCCTTCAGCGTGATGCCGGCCACCCGCTCGCGCAACGCGGCGATCTTGCGGGTGCCTTCGTCCATCGCCACCTGGGTGCGAAACACACCGGCGTGCAACTGCATGGTGTTGCGGAT
>JAYVDE010000664.1:0-8301 GCA_043749575.1 Burkholderiaceae bacterium
TTGGGCCTTGGTGCCCTCGCTGGGCAATCTGGATGCCTACATCTCGGCCGTGAACCGGTTGCCGATGTTGACGCAGGAAGAGGAAAGCCGCTTTGCCCGCCGCTTGCGTGATGAGGCCGATGTCGAATCCGCGGGCCGCTTGGTGCTGTCGCACCTGCGCTTGGTGGTGTCGGTCTCGCGCCAGTACCTGGGCTACGGCCTGCCGCACGGCGACTTGATCCAGGAAGGCAACGTGGGCCTGATGAAGGCCGTCAAGCGCTTCGACCCTGAAGCCGGCGTGCGCTTGGTGAGCTATGCGCTGCACTGGATCAAGGCCGAGATTCACGAGTACATCCTGAAGAACTGGCGCATGGTCAAACTGGCCACCACCAAGGCACAGCGCAAGCTGTTCTTCAACCTGCGCTCGATGAAGCAGCGCATGAAGAGCACCGCCAGCGATGCCGACGCGCACCGCAACAGCTTGTCGGCCGCCGAGATCGAGCAGATGGCCAGCAGCTTGAACGTCAAGCCGGCCGAGGTGATCGAGATGGAAACCCGGCTGTCGGGTGGTGACGTGGCGCTGGAACCCCAGACCGACGACAACGAGGAGAGCTTCGCCCCGATCGCCTACCTGGCCGACGATTCCAGCGAGCCTACCCGGGTGCTGGAAGCGCGCCGCCGGGACGCGCTGTCGGGTGATGGCCTGGTCACGGCGCTGGAGGTGCTGGACGACCGCAGCCGCCGCATCGTCGAGGAGCGTTGGCTGAAGGTCAACGACGACAGCTCGGGCGGCATGACCCTGCACGAGCTGGCGGCCGAGTACGGCGTCAGCGCCGAGCGCATCCGCCAGATCGAGGTGGCGGCCATGAAGAAAATGCGCAAGTCGCTGGAAGCGGCCTGACCGAGGCCAGCTCGGCGGTGTCTGATCACACCGGTTCGGCCAGCAGGATCTTCAGGTCGTCGATCAGCGCCGGTGCACCGCTGCCGTAGCGGGTGAACAGCCGCACCCGGCCCTTGGCGTCAAGCACGTACGAACCGGCGGTGTGGTCGACGGTGTAACTGGTCGCGGTCTTGCCGGGCACCTTGCTGAAGTAGACCTTGAACTCCTTGGCTGCGGCCTTGGTTTCGTCCGGGCTGCCGCGCAGGCCGACGATGTCGGGGCCGAAGTTGGCGACGTAGGCCTTCAGCAGCGCGGCGGTATCACGCTCGGGGTCGACGGTGACGAACAGGCCCTGCACCCGCGCGCCGTCGGCGCCCAGCTGGCGCTTGACCTCGGCCAGTTCGGCCATCGTGGTCGGGCACACGTCGGGGCACTGGGTGTAGCCGAAGAACACCACCACCACCTTGCCCTTGTAGTCAGCCAAAGTGCGCCGCTGGCCGTCGGGGTCGGTCAGCGACAGGCTGCGGGCGTACTCGGCCCCGGTGATGTCCACCGCCTTGAACGACGGCCGGGCAGCGGCGCCAGGGGCCTTGCCATCGCAGGCGGCCAGGCCGACCACCAGTGTGGTCACCAACGCGGCCACCAGCGCAGCTGTCCCCAGCAAACCGGCCCGGCGGGGAATGGAGTTCATGTGCACAACGCCCTCAGGGGGTGATCAGGTAGTGGTCGACCAGCAGCGCCGCGAACAGCAGCGACAAGTGCCAGAGCGAAAAGCGGAAGGTCTGGCGCGCCAGTGCGTCGCTGTAATGTCGCCACAGGCGGAAGCCGTAGGCGATGAAGCCGATGCCCAGCACCACCGCGGCCGCCAGGTACAACCAGCCGCTCATGCCGATGATGAAGGGCAGCAGCGTGGCCGCGAACAGCACCAGGGTGTAGAGCAGCACGTTCAGCCGGGTGAAATCCGAGCCATGGGTGACCGGCAGCATCGGCAGGCCGGCGCGGCGGTAGTCTTCGACCCGGTACAGCGCCAAGGCCCAGAAATGCGGCGGCGTCCACAGGAAGATGATCAGGCACATCGCCAGGGCCTCGGGCCCGACGTCGTTGCGCATCGCCGCCCAGCCCAGCACCGGTGGCATGGCGCCCGAGGCGCCGCCGATCACGATGTTCTGTGGCGTCAGCGGCTTGAGCACCACGGTGTAGATCACCGCGTAGCCCACGAAGGTGGCGAAGGTCAGCCACATCGTCAGCGGGTTGACCCACCAATACAACACGGCGCTGCCGGTCAAGCCGAGCAGCGCCGAGAAGCCCAGCGCCTGGCCGGTCCCCAGCGTGCCTTGGGCGGTGGGCCGCCAGGCGGTGCGGGCCATCTTGCTGTCGATCGCCTGCTCGACCAGGCAGTTGAAGGCCGCCGCCGCGCTGGCCACCAGCCAGATGCCCACGGTGGCCGGCAGCGCCAGCGCCAGACGCGGCCAGCCCGGCTCGGCCAGCAACATGCCGATGACCGCGCAGAACACGATCAGTTGCACCACGCGGGGCTTGGTCAGCGCCAGGTACTGGCGCCAGCGGCCGCTGGCGGCGGCCTGGGTCGTGGTGGTTGCGGTCATCGGCGGGAGGATCGAATTCTAGGCAGTACGGGGCCGGCGGCACGCCCGGCGGTCGGCGCGGGCCCAACGGGCGAGGCGGTGTGGCGGGCCTGCACCTCGGCTGGCAGCGCCGCGCCGGCGCGGCTGCGCGCCCACAGCGAAGTGAGCAGGCCCACCAGGGCCGCCGCGCCGCCGCTGTGCGCCAGCGCCGCGAGGATCGGCCAGCCGAGCACGACGTTAGACAGCCCGCTGGCGGCCTGCCAGGCGAGCAGCCCGGCCAGCGCCAACGCCGGGCCGCGCGCAGCGGCCCCGGGCTGGCGCCACAAGCGCACGGCCAGCCAGACCAGCGCGCCCTGCACCACGATCGAGAACAGCCGGTGCGCCATGTGGATGGCCACCAACGCGTCGAAGTTCAGATAGCCGCCGTGTCCGGCGCGGCCCAGCTCGCGCAACAGCGTGAAGCCCTGGCCCACAGCCATCGCCGGCCACCACTGGCCGTTGCAGGCGGGGAACCCGGTGCAAGCCAGCACCGCGTAATTGGTGCTGACCCAGCCGCCCAGCGCCACCTGCAAACCCACCAACACCCCCGTGATGGCCACCCAGCGCGCGGCGTGCGGCCAGCCCGGCAATACCAGCGGCCGGCGGCGGAACGATTCATGCTGCAGCACCAGCAGCGCCAGCAGCAGCATCGCGCCCAGCAGGTGCAAGGTGACGACCGCCGGGTAGAGCTTCAGCGTGACGGTGTACTTGCCAAACAGCCCCTGCACGACCACCCAAACCAGCGTGGCGATCGCCCACCCCGGTGAATGGGGCAGCGCCCGGCGGGCGCGCCAGCTGACCACGGCCGCCACCAGAATCAGCACGCCGACGGCCATCGCCAGGTAACGGTGAATCATCTCGATCCAGGCCTTGGCAACGGTGACCGGCCCACTGGGCAGCGCCGATTGCGCGGCAGCGATGTCGTCACGCGCCCCCCAGGGGCTGGCTTCGCCGTAACAGCCCGGCCAGTCGGGGCAACCCAGGCCCGAATCGGTCAAGCGGGTGAAGGAGCCGAAGACGATCAGGTCGAAGGTCAGGAACAAGGTCAGCGCGGTCAGCGCTGCCAAGCGCCGGTCGATGGCCGCACCGCGCTGGCGCAGCCACCACCAGGACAGCGGCAGCAAGGCCAGCACCGTGGCCAGCAAAACCAGCCGCAGCGCGGGAGAGAAATCCACCAGGGACGCAGCGGGCATCGTCGTTCGATCGTCAGCCGCCGTCAGCGGCTGGCGGCGGCCGGAGCCGGGGTCAAAATCAACGCCGGCGCCGGAGCCGGGAGCCGTTCGGTGCCAGGCGCATCGTCCTTCAACAAGGTCTGGAACCCGGGTTTGTCCCAGCCGGCTGACCCGCGCAACAGGCGGTCGAGGTCACGCTTCAGGCGCGACGGGTCGGCGTCAACCGGCGCACGCATCATCCAGTCGCCCAACGGGTCGACGATGTAGAGATGGTCTTCCAGCGCCTGGCCCGCCGCGGGTTTGAGCCACGCCGCGATGGCCGCGCGCGGCACACGCAGGATCGTCAAGGCCGGTGTCGCGGCCAGCGCCTGCTGCAGCGCGGGCGACAGCGGCGCGTCGTCGATCACCAGCCACAGCTTGTCGATGCGGTCGGCCTCGCGGCCGGTCATCTCGCGCAGCTGGCGCTGCAGGTAAAGGCGCTTCTCGCAGGCGGCGGCGCAAGCGCCACCATCGACCACCACCAGCAGCCACTGGCCAACCAGGCTGCGCAGCGCTTGCTGGCTGCCGTCAAGCCGCCTGGCCGGCAGTGCCGGCATCGCCACCGCGGGCTGGATCAGCGTGCTGTAGGCGGTGCCCGACCCGCCGGGCCGAACGACAAAGTAGGTGAAGTAGCTGGCGATCACCGGCAAGGCGCACACCGCCACCACCAACAGCATCTTCAAACGACCACTGGCCCGCTGGCGCGGCAGCGCATCGCCCGGCTGGGGCAGGGCATGCACGGTGAGGCCCAGCGGCTCGGAACGGTCGGTCATCTCAGAAAGTGAGCGTGGGGGTGGCATGTCAGGTGCTGCGGGCGAGTCGTTGAGGACGGATGAACTGGAACCAGGCCGTGAGGCCGACGATCAGCCCGCACAGTGCAAACCACTGGAAGGCATAACCGTGGTGTTTGGAGACATCGACCGCCGGCGCCAGCCAGTGGCGCAACAAGCCGTCTTCGGGGGCCTGGGTCGGGGTCGAGGTCGAGGTCGGCAGCGTCGCAAGCTCGGCAGCGCCCGGCGCCAACAGCAACCGGGCCGGGCCCGTCTGCTGCACCGACAGCGGCCGCAAGCGAAGACCCACCTCGCGGGCGAAATCACCCACATCGAGATTTTGCCGGATCGCGCCGGTCTCCGCCCCGGCCAGCGCCAACAGCTTGGACGGCGGCGGGGCAATGCGGCCTTCCACCTGCACCGGGCCGGCGCTGGTGGGCACCGGCAACAGCCGGCTGCGGTCGTTGAAGTCACGCGGGCTCCAGCCGCGCTGCACCAGCACCGCGTCGCCGCCGTCCAGCAGCAAGGGCGTGACGACGAAAAAACCTTGCCGCGCATCCATCTGCCGGTTGTCCAGGTAGACCGTGTGCTCGACCAGCCAGCGGCCCTGCAGCACGATGCGCCGGTAGTGTTGGCCCGGTGCCGCTGCGTCATCACGGGCCAAGTCGGCACTGGCCAACGGCGGCAGGTCGGCACGCGACTCGATGCGGGCCTGCAAATCCAGCTTCTGGCGTGCGCGATCCAGTTGCCAGACGCCCAATCGCGCCGTCAACGCCGCGCCCAGCAGCGCCGCCACCAGCACCAGCCACCGACGCCGGGATGACCGGCGGCTCAACATGGGCCGGCCCGCACCGGATAATCGACTGCCATGAAAACCGTGATCGTGATGGCCCTGGTGCTGGTGCTGGCCTCGTTGGCCGGCGCGGGCCTGTTCATGCTGCGCAAAAGCGGCAACACCCCGTCTCGCGACAAGCGCATGGCCCGCGCGTTGGCGCTGCGGGTGGGGCTGTCGATCGTGCTGTTCCTGTTCATCTTGCTGAGCTGGTACATGGGCTGGGTCAGGCCCACCGGGCTGCCCATCGGCGCTTGACGCGCCGCGGCGGCTGCCAAAGCCACGACGCCGCTCGCGGCGGCCGCCAATGCAAAGACGCCGCTCGCGGCGGCGTCTTGAACCCAAAGATCAGTGGCCGTCAGAGCCAGTACACCAGGAAGTACAGGCCCAGCCAGACCACGTCCACGAAGTGCCAGTACCAGGCTGCGCCTTCGAAACCGAAGTGCCGCTCGGGCGTGAAGTGGCCCTTCTGCAAGCGCAGCGTGATGAACAACAGCATCAGCATGCCGACGAACACATGGAAGCCGTGGAAGCCGGTCAGCAGGAAGAAGGTGGACCCGAAGATGCCCGAGTTGAGCTTCAGGTTGAGATCGCCGTAGGCGTGGATGTATTCGTAGGCCTGGAAACCGATGAAGGTGACGCCCAGCGCCACTGTGATCCACATCCAGGCAATGGTCTTGGCGCGGTGGCCAGCGATCAGCGCATGGTGAGCGATCGTCAAGGTGAGACCCGAGGTCAGCAAGATCGCGGTGTTGATGGTCGGGATCGGCCACGGACCCATCACGGCGAACGGCTCTACCGTGTCGGCCGGTGAACCCGTGATGCCGCCGCCCGCGCTGGGCCAGATCGCCTTGAAGTCGGGCCACAGCACCTGCGAGTCCAGGCTGCCCAAGACCGGGATCGAATGCACCCGGGCCCAGTAGAGCGCGCCGAAAAACGCGGCAAAGAACATCACCTCAGAGAAGATGAACCAGCTCATGCTCCAGCGGAACGACACGTCGACGCGCTCGGAGTACAGGCCGCCTTCGCTCTCGCTGATGGCCTGGCGGAACCAGAAGAACAAGGTACCGAGCCAGATCACCAAGCCCGCCAGCAGGGAATACGCGCCCCAACCGGCGCCGTTGATCCATTGGCCAGCGCCCAGGATCACGAAAAACAGGCCCAGCGCGGCCATGGCCGGGTAGGCCGACGGGCTGGGCACAAAATAGTAGGGGGTCGCCCCTGGGTGCGTCGCTGCGGACATCTGTGTTTTCTCCTCGAAACCTTGAAATCTGAAAATCGTTGAAAGTGGGCCGTGCGGGTCAGCTGGCGACGCCGCTGCCAACCACCCACTTGACCAGCAACACCAGTGCCGCGACAAACAGCGCCGCGCCGAAGATGCCGGCGATGACCACGTGCACCGGGTTGAGCTTGGCGACATCCTGCGCGTAGTCGGCAGACCGGCGCACGCCGAAAAACGACCAGCCGACCGCGCGCACCGTCTGCAGCCACGACCCCTTGCGGGCCGCCGGGTTCTCGAATTCGCCGCTCTCAAGCAAATGTGGCTTTGCCACTTTGCTTGACCCCCGCGGGGGGCGGTCGGCTTTGGCCGGCCTCGGGGCGCTCATGACTTGGTGGCCGCAGGCTTGTCAGGCACCGGCACGACAGCGCCTTGCCCCGCCACCTTGCCCGCCACCTCGAAGAAGGTATAGGACAGCGTGATGGTGGTGACATCGCGCGGCAGCTTGGGGTCGATGTAGAAGACGACCGGCCACTGCCGGCTTTCGCCCGGCTTCAGCGTGTATTCGCTGAAACAGAAACATTCCAACTTGTTGAAATGTGCGCTGGCGTTCATCGGCGCGTAACTCGGGATCGCCTGCGCGGCCATCGTGCGGGCCTGGGTGTTGCGGAACTCGTACATCACCGTGGCCATCTCGCCGGGATGCACCTGAACCGAACTGACCGCGGGCTTGAATTCCCAGGGCCCGCTGGCGTTGGCGTCGAACTCGACGGTGATGGTGCGGCTGGTGTCGACTTGCGTGTTGGCCTTGCGCGCACCCGCCGCCGTGAGCCCGGCGCCGGTGACCCGCTCGCTGACTGACAGCACATTGATGCCCAAGATGTCGCAGATCGTGCGGTACATCGGCACCAGCGCATAACCAAAGCCGAACATGGCCAACGCGACCACGCCCAGCTTGGTCATCATGCGGCGGTTGTCACCGCGCAGACGCGACATCAGTTTTGTCATGGCCATGGTGGCGGCGGGTCGGCATTACCGTGTGGACGGCCGCTCAGCGGCCGAGCAACACGATCTTGGTGACAAAACCCACGAAGAACACCACCGCAACCGACGCCAGCACCAGCGCCAGCCGGACATTCGATTTGCGCTGTTGCCCGGTCGACGGGTCGGCCGACAGGTTCATCAAGCCAGCACCCGGGTGGCGGTGGCGTCCAGCTTGGGCGGGGTTTCGAAGGTGTGGAATGGCGCCGGCGACGGGATTTCCCACTCAAGGCCTTCGGCCGCTTCCCAGGGCTTCTGCGGCGCCTTGACGCCGATGCCACGCATCATCGGGATGACCACAAAGACGAAGAAATAGACCTGCATCAGCCCGAAGCCGAAGGCGCCGATAGTGGCCAGCGCGTTGAAGTCGGCAAACTGCATCGGGTAATCGGCATAGCGGCGCGGCATGCCCGCCAGGCCGAGGAAGTGCATCGGGAAGAAGGTGACGTTGAAGAAGATCAGCGAGCCCCAGAAGTGGATCTTGCCGCGCACTTCGGAATACATCACGCCGGTCCACTTCGGGCCCCAGTAGTAGACGCCGGCAAACAGCGCGTACAGAGAGCCGGCAACCAGCACGTAGTGGAAGTGGGCCACCACGTAATAGGTGTCCTGCAACTGGATGTCGATCGGCGCCATGGCCAGGATCAGGCCGGTGAAGCCGCCCATCGTGAACACGAAGATGAAGCCCACGGCCCACAGCATCGGTGTCTCGAAGGTCATCGAGCCGCGCCACATTGTGGCGATCCA
>JAYVDE010000665.1:0-3016 GCA_043749575.1 Burkholderiaceae bacterium
CGCCGACAATCTGCTGGTGCGGCGCCAGTGCAAGGGCACCTTCGTGGCCACCCATGCCGAGCAGCAGATTCAGTACCGCTTTTTGCGGCTAATGCCCGACGATGGCAATCTGCGCGGCATGGCCAGGCGGCTGTTGGATTGCCGCCGCACCCGCGCTCCGGCCAATGTGGCACGCATGCTCGACTGCAAGAGCGGCGACGCCGTGGTGCAGCTGCGCCGGCTGTTGCTGGCCGACACCCGGCCGGTGGTGCTCGACGAAATCTGGCTGCCCGGCGTGCTGTTCAAGGGCCTCACTGCCGAACGGCTGGCCGACTACAAGGGCCCGCTGTACCGCATGTTCGAGGCCGATTTCGGCGTGCGCATGATCCGCGCCGAGGAAAAAATTCGCGCCCTGGCCGCCGACGCCGCGACCGCACAGTTGCTGGCCGTGCCGGCCGGGTCACCGTTGCTCAGCGTCGAACGGCTGTCTTTCACCTACGGCGACAAGCCGGTCGAATTGCGCCGCGGTCTGTACGACACCGCCCACCATTTCTACCGCAATGCGTTGAATTGATGCTGCATCGCCTTGCCGTGGACCAACAGGCGGACTTCGCCATAACGATCAGGTCAGCCTGCTGCGTTGCCATAAACTTGTTACGTTTCCCCCGAGTTATAGAAGAGAGAAGACACCTCCATGGCTGAACTTTCCACCACCCGCCCGCGGGCGCGACCCGGCGCCAACATGCGCCTGATCGACGCCCTGCAGTACCGGTTGCCGCTGGCAGGCGTCGTGTCCATCCTGCACCGCGCAAGCGGCATGATGATGTTTTTCCTGCTGCCGTTCATCGTCTGGATGTTCGACGCCAGCGTCACCTCCGAGATCTCGTACGACGGTTTCACCAGCGCCTTTGTCGCCGGGATCGGCTTTGTGCCGGGTTTCGTGGTCAAGCTGGTCGCGCTGGCACTGATCTGGGCCTATTTACATCACGCAGTGGCCGGTGTGCGCCACCTGTGGATGGATGCGACCCACAGCGTCTCTTTGCAACAAGGGCACTCCTCGGCGGTGGCCACCTTCGTGATCAGCATCGTGCTGACCCTCGCGCTGGGCGCCAAGCTGTTTGGTCTGTTCTGATTTTCTAGACAACGAGGCAACAACAACATGGCCGTCAATTACGGTTCTAAGCGCCTGGTCGTCGGCGCGCACTATGGGTTTCGCGACTGGCTGAGCCAACGGCTCACCGCGGTGGTGATGGTGCTGTTCACGCTGGTGCTGTTGCTGAAGTTCATCTTCGGCGGCCCGGTGGGCTACGACAGCTGGGCCGGCATCTTCGCCAGCCAATGGATGAAGGTGCTGACCTTCGTCGTCATCCTCTCGCTGGCCTGGCATGCCTGGGTCGGCATGCGCGACGTCTGGATGGACTACATCTTGCCGGTGGGCGTGCGCCTGCTGGCGCAATTGTTCACGATCGTCTGGCTGGTCGGCTGCGCCGGCTGGGCGGTTCAGGTGCTCTGGAGACTCTGAGAAATATGGCTGCCATCAAGACTCAAGTGGCCCGTCGCAAGTTCGACGTGGTGATCGTCGGCGCCGGCGGATCCGGCATGCGGGCCTCGCTGCAACTGGCCCGTGCGGGTTTGAACGTCGCGGTGCTGTCCAAGGTGTTCCCTACCCGCAGCCACACCGTGGCGGCGCAGGGTGGCATCGGGGCCTCGCTGGGCAACATGTCCGAGGACAACTGGC
This sequence comes from Burkholderiaceae bacterium, assembly GCA_043749575.1. Lineage (GTDB taxonomy): Bacteria > Pseudomonadota > Gammaproteobacteria > Burkholderiales > Burkholderiaceae_C > Pseudaquabacterium. The sequence continues at coordinate 1,718 of JAYVDE010000665.1, forward strand.
ACTTCCACTTCTACGACACGATCAAAGGTTCCGACTGGCTCGGCGACCAGGACGCGATCGAGTTCATGTGCCGCGAGGCCGGCAAGGTGGTCTACGAGCTCGAACACTTCGGCATGCCGTTTGATCGCAACCCCGACGGCACGATCTACCAGCGGCCGTTTGGTGGCCACACCGCCAACTACGGTGAAAAGCCGGTGCAGCGCGCCTGCGCGGCCGCCGACCGCACCGGCCACGCGATGCTGCACACGCTGTACCAGCAGAACGTCAAGGCCCGCACCCAGTTCTTCGTCGAGTGGATGGCGCTCGATCTGGTGCGCGACGCCGACGGTGATGTGCTGGGCGTCACCGCGATGGAGATGGAGACCGGCGAGGTCTACATCCTCGAAGCCAAGACCACCTTGTTTGCCACCGGCGGGGCCGGGCGCATCTACGCGGCCAGCACCAACGCCTTCATCAACACCGGTGATGGTCTGGGCATCGCGGCGCGCGCCGGCATCCCGCTGGAAGACATGGAGTTCTGGCAGTTCCACCCCACCGGTGTGCACAACGCCGGCGTGTTGCTGACCGAAGGTTGCCGCGGCGAGGGCGCGATCCTGCGCAACGTCAACGGCGAGCGTTTCATGGAGCGCTACGCGCCGACGCTGAAAGACTTGGCGCCGCGCGACTTCGTCTCGCGCTGCATGGACCAGGAGATCAAGGAAGGGCGCGGCTGCGGTCCGAACAAAGACTACATCCAGCTCGACATGACCCACCTGGGTGGCGAGACCATCCTGAAGCGTTTGCCCAGCGTGTTCGAGATCGGCCACAACTTCGCCAACGTCGACATCACCAAAGAGCCGATTCCGGTGGTGCCGACGATCCACTACCAGATGGGTGGCATTCCCACCAACATCAACGGCCAGGTGGTGGTGCCCAACGGGCTGGGCGTTGACCGCAACCCGAACACGGTGGTCAACGGCATGTACGCGGTGGGCGAATGCTCTTGCGTCAGCGTGCACGGCGCCAACCGGCTGGGCACCAACTCGCTGCTCGACCTGCTGGTGTTCGGCCGGGCGGCCGGCAACCACATCGTCGATTCACTGGCCAAGTCGACCCAGGCCCACAAGCCCTTGCCGGCCGATGCGGCCGACTACTCGCTGTCGCGCCTGGCCCGGCTGGACAACAGCAGCAGCGGCGAATACGCGCAAGACGTGGCCAACGACATCCGCAACACCATGCAGTTGCACGCCGGTGTGTTTCGCACCCAGGTGGCGATGGACGAAGGCACCCGCAAGATCGCCGCGTTGCGCGAGCGGGTGG
>JAYVDE010000666.1:0-8284 GCA_043749575.1 Burkholderiaceae bacterium
GCGCCGGCCTGCACCAGCGCGGCCGCGTCGAGGTTGATCGCGCCGAAGTCGTTGACCAGCACCGCCAAGCGCTGGCCGGACAGCGGGCCTTGCGCGGCCTGCAGCCAGCGGTTCAGCAGCGTGGTCTTGCCGGCGCCGAGGAAGCCGCCGATCACGGTGAACGGGATGCGGTCGGTCATGCAATCAAGCAAGCGATCACGCGATCAAAGGCTCAGGCGCGCCGGCAGGAAAGACCCGGCCCGACAGCACCGTGCCCCAGACCCGCACATCTTTCAGCGCGGACGGGCGGGCTTCGTAGGGGTCGTCGTGCAGCACCGCAAAGTCGGCGCGCTTGCCACATTCGATGCTGCCGATCTCGTGGTCGAGCTTGAGCGTCCAGGCCGCGCCCAGCGTGATCGCGCGCAGCGCCTCGGGCAGCGTCAGGCATTGGTCCTCGCCCAGCACCCGGCCCGCGGGCGTGACGCGGTTGACCGCGCACCAGGCGGTGAACAGCGGCGCCAGCGGTGTCACCGGCGCATCGCTGTGGATGGCCAGCGCCACGCCGGCCTGCAGCGCGCTGCGGCAGGCGTTCAGCCGGTGGGCGCGGTCGGGGCCCAGCGTCATGTCGTGGTGCTGGTCGCCCCAGTACCAGAGGTGGTTGGTGAACAGGTTGGCGCACAGCCCCAGCGCGGCCATGCGCTTGAACATCGGCGCGTCGATCATCTGGCCGTGCTGCAGGGTATGGCGGTGGTCGGGCCGCGGCGCGCGGGCCAGCACCCGCTCGACCGCGTCGATCGCCGCCAGGCTGGCCTCGTCGCCGTTGGTGTGGCTGTGGATGGTGAGCCCGGCGCGGTGGTAGGTCTCGAAGTCAGCCTCGTACTGCGACGGTGCCGTGACCCAGATGCCGTTCTTCCCCGCATTCGGCGCGCCTGTGAAATAACCCGGCCAGCGCAGCCGCGCCGAAAAACCCTGGATCGAGCCGTCGAGCATCATCTTGACCAGGCCGAAGCGCAGCCTGTCGGTGCTGGTGGCCACCAAGGCCCGCACAAACTCGGCGCCCGCCGCCGCGCCGTGGGTGCCGTGAAAGGCCTGGAAGGCCGGCACGATGCGCACCGGAAAACCGTCGTCGGCACAGGTGCTGCGCAGCACCGCCAGGTCGGCCTCGGTCAGCCGGTTGACCAGGTCGGTGGCGGTGGTCACGCCTTGCAGCGTGGCGATGCGGCCGAAGGCCCGCAGGCCATGCGCGTGGAGGGGCGCCAGCAGGCCGGCGTTGCCGACCTGTTTGAGCACCAGGTACATCGCGGCGGGCTCTTGCAGTTCGCCATTGGGCTCGCCGGCGCGGTCGCCTTGCTCGAACTTCATCACCCCCTCGACCTCGGTCTCGGCGCTGATGCCGGCCGCCTGCAGCATCGCGCTGTTGACGTTCATCAGGTGGCCGTTGGCATGGCCGATGACGATGGGGCGCTGGCCGTCGCCCACCCGGTCGAGGTGGTCCACCGTCATGCGTTCGCCGCCGAAGTAGATCGGATCGAAGCCCCAGGCGATCAGCGGCGCGCTGGCCGTGGCGCCGCTGGCCGTCATCTCGGCGTCGATCTCGCTCAGCCGCGCCACCACCGCCGCCATCGAACGCAGGCCGGGCCAGGTGTGGCCCTGCGGGTCGCGGCGGTCGAACCAGCCCAGGTAGGGCAGGTCCCACAGGCTGCCTTCCTTCAGGTGGCAATGGCCTTCGACAAAACCGGGCAGCAGCACCTGGTCGGCAAAGCGCTGGTCGAGCGTGAAAGCGCCCCAGGCCTGCATGCGCGCCAGGTCGCCCACCGCGAGGATGCGGCCATCGCGCACCGCCACATGGCTGGCCGTGGGCTGGGCCGGGTTCATCGTGTGGATGCGGCGAGCGGCGTAGACGGTGACGGTCATGCGGGGCCTTGAGGGCGGAGGGGGCTGCCAGCTTAGGGCAATGCTGAACAAGTCCTCGCGAGTGTGGGCGCCCTGATTTGGGATGGGCTGCAAGGCGCAAACCACAGCCATAGCCCAGCTATGACGAGGATTTGCAACGCTGCAGACCGCCCAAAACAGGGCTGACCGCGCCGCGAGGGACTTGTTCAGCGTTGCCTTAGCCGAGCCAAGCCAAGCGCCGGCGTCAGCCGAGCCAAGCCAGCGGCCGGCTGGGCATCCCGGGTGGCGGCCAGCGTGGGCGCGGGTGCCGTGGCCGGTAGCGCCGGCAGGGTGCGGCTGGCGGGGCTTGCCCGCTCGGCCCAGAATCTGGCCACTGTCCACCGCCGCAGGAGCCCGAGATGACGCTTGACCCCGACCTCGACAAGCCGCTGCCCCAGCCGCAGCCCCAGCCCCAGCCCCAGCCCCAGCCCGGCGCGGCCGGCCGCCGCAGCGCGCTGGGCCGGCTGGTGCTGCCCGCGGCCGCGCTGGCCTGGCCGGCCTGGATGGCCTGGCCGGCGCGCGCCAGCACGCCCCGGCGCCTGACACCGTCGCAGACCGAAGGCCCGTACTACCCGCTGACGCTGCCGGCCGACACCGATGCCGACCTGCTGCGCCAGGGCGCCACGGTCTACAGCCGGGGCCAGCCCAGCACGATCACCGGCGTGGTGCTCGACACCCGCGGTGCGCCGGTGGCCGGCGCGGTGGTCGAGATCTGGCAGTGCGACGCCGACGGCCACTACCGCCACCCGGCTGACGGCGACCGCGCCGACCCGGCCTTCCAGGCCTTCGGCCGGGTGCTGGTCAACGCCGAGGGCGGCTGGCGCTTGCGCACCATCCGGCCGGTGGCCTACAGCGGTCGCACGCCGCACATCCATGTCAAGGTTAGGCGCGGCCAGCGCACGCTGTTGACGACCCAGCTGTACGTGGCGGGCGAGCCCGGCAATCAGCGTGATGTTCTCTGGCGCGGCCTGCACGATCCGCTGGACCGCGCGGCGATCACCGTGCCGTTCAGCCCGGGGCCCGACGGCCTGCAGGCCCGATTCGACATCGTGGTGGCGGGCTGAACAAAAACCCGTGCTGCGGCGCAAAACGCCGATTTTCTTCGACCTGCTGTCGAAATCGGCCGTTGCTGCACGTCATTGATATGCCGGCGCAACGTGCGTCCCGGCACAACCCCTTGAAGGACCTGTCATGAAATACCTGTTGCTGATCTACGCCGACGAAGCCGCCGAAGCTGCCGCCTCCGACACCGACAACGCCGCGATGATGGCGGCCTATGGCGCCTATGCCGGCGCGCTGGTCGAGGCCGGCGTGATGGTCGGTGGTGAGCGCCTGCGGCCCACGGCCATGGCCACCACGGTGCGTGTCAAGGGTGGCAAGACCGAGGTGCTGAACGGCCCCTACGCCGACACCCGCGAGCAACTGGGCGGCTACTTCCTGATCGAAGTGCCCGACCTCGACGCCGCGCTGCGCTGGGCCGCGCGCTGCCCCACGGCGACCCACGGCACGATCGAGCTGAGGCCGCTCTGGGCGATGTAGCCGCTGCCGCCGAGGCGGTGGCCCGGCGCAGCTACGGCAAGCTGGTGGCCTTTCTGGCTGCCCGCACCCGCGACGTGGCGGCGGCTGAAGATGCCCTGGCCGACGCCTTTGCCGCCGCGCTGGCCGATTGGCCGCAGCACGGCGTGCCGCGCACCCCCGAGGCCTGGCTGCTGACGGTGGCGCGGCGCCGCATGATCGACAACGCCCGCCAGCGCCGCAGCCACGACGGCGCCGCCGACACGCTGCTGCTGCTGGCCGATCTGTCCAGCGACGAGCACCTGGCGCAAGAGATCCCCGATCACCGCCTGGCGCTGATGTTTGCCTGTGCCCACCCGGCGATTGCCGCCGACGTGCGGGCGCCGCTGATGTTGCAGACCATCCTGGGCTTCGACGCTGCGGCCATCGGCTCGGCCTTTCTGGTGGCGCCGGCCACCATGGGCCAGCGGCTGGTGCGGGCCAAGGTGCGCATCCGGCAGGCTGGCATGGCGTTGTGCGTGCCCGGCCTGGCCGATCTGCATGACCGGCTGCAAGCGGTACTTGACGCCATTTACGCCGTCTATGCCGAAGGCTGGAGCGACCCCGCCGGCACCGATGCCCACCGCCGCAACCTGGCCGAAGAAGCGATCTGGCTGGGCGGCCTGCTGGCCACCCTGATGCCCGAACAGGCCGAGGCGCTGGGCCTGCTGGCGCTGATGCTGTTTGCCCAGGCCCGGCGGGCGGCGCGGCGTGACGGACAAGGCCGCTACGTGCCGCTGGCCGAGCAAGACCCGGCCCACTGGGACGCGCCGATGCTGGGTCAGGCCGAATCACTGCTGCACCGCGCCAGCGTGCAGGGGCAGGTCGGCCGCTTCCAGCTCGAAGCCGCGCTGCAGTCGGCCCATGTGGTGCGCCGCCACACCGGCGTGGCCGACTGGCCGGCAATCGAGCGCCTGTACGCCGCGCTGGCCGCGCTGACCGGCTCGCCGGTGGTGGCCTTGAACCGGGCGGTCGCGCTGGCCGAGAGCCAGGGCCCGGCACCGGCACTGGCCCTGCTGGACGACTTGGCGGCCGATGCCCGGATGGCCGACTACCAGCCCTACTGGGCCGCGCGCGCCGGCCTGCTGCAGCGGCTGGGCCACGCCGCCGCGGCCGACGCCGCCTATGCCCGCGCGATCGGGCTGGAGCGTGACCCTGCGGTGCGTGCCTTCCTGCAGCAGCGGCGTGGCGCAGCCGCCGGGTGAGAACCCCTGGCCGCTGGCGCTTCATGGGCCCGCCCGGCGCCTGTCCGCTTGGGCCTGAGGAGCGTGCGAGGCGGCTGCGGTCGGTGACGTCGGTCTGGTCGGTCAGGTCGGTGGGGCCGGTCCGCCAAGTTCAGGTTCGGCAGGTTCGGCCGGCGCTGCGGGCGCCGCCGCACTGCCCTTGGCCCCTGGCCCGCGCCCGCCGCCGGCCCGGACCTGGTCGCGCCGCTGGCGGCGGTCGTAGTGGTCCATCAGTGGCGTCACCGACAGGCCGTGCAGCACCACCGAGGCGGCCACCAGCGTCAGCACGGCCGAGGCCAGCGCCGTCGCGGCCTCGCCCGCCACGCCGTGCTGGATGGCGTAGGCCAGGTAGTAGACCGAGCCGATGCCGCGGATGCCGAACCAGCCCATCAGCCAACGCTGGCGCACGCTGACGACGGCGCCGCGAATGCTCAGTGCCACGGTGAGCGGCCGCACGACCGCCAGCGCCGCGACGGTGAACGCGGCCAGCGCCCAGCTGGGCTGCACCTGGGCCAGCGCCGCCCCGACGACGATGACCAGCACAAACTCGACGATGCGTTCGAGCTGGCCATTGAACTGCAGCACGTTGCCGACGCTGTCGGCCGCAGTGGTGGCCTGGCTGGCGGTGTGCTCCAGCCCGCGGCGCACCCCCAGGCCGGTGACAAACACCGCCAGGAAACCGTAGCCGCCCAGCGCCTGCGCAGCGCCGTAGGACGCTGCGATAGCGCCGACCGCGATGAATTCGCTCAGCGGCTCGACCCGCGGTCGCCAGCCCTGAAAGCGGGCCGACGCCCGCCCCACCAGCTGCCCCACGGCCCAGCCGACGGTCACACCCACCGTCACCGCCCAGAGCACGTCGATGGCCAGCCAGCGCCCGCCCAGTGGGCCGATGTCGTGCAGCCCCATCCAGCCCAGCCCCAGCATCACGAACGGGAAGGCCGAACCGTCGTTGAGGCCGGCCTCGCCGCTGAGCGCGACCCGCAACGCGTCGCGGTCCTCGGGCGACTTGACCTGGATGTCGGCGGCCAGCACCGGGTCGGTCGGCGCGAGCGTGGCGCCCAGCACCAGGGCCAGGCCCCAGGGCAAACCGAGCAGGTAGTGGCCCAGCAGCGTGAAGCCGGTGATCGTCAGCAGCATGGTCAGCGACGCGAGCCGCAGCGCGATGGCCCATTTCGCCCGTGACACCCGGCTGTCGATCTTCAAGCCGGTGACAAACAGCGAGACCAGCACCGCCACCTCGGCACCGGTTTCGAGCCAGGCGGCGTCGCTGACGGCGTCGATGTCAAGCCAGCCCAGGCCAAATGGCCCGACCGCGACGCCCGCCAGCAAATAGAGCATCGCCGTGCTCACCGGCAGCTTTTGCAGCACCGGGGACGCCAGCGAGGTGAACAGCAGCAACAGCCCGCAGGCGAGAATCTGCAGGTTCATGGCCGCTGCGGCACGCCACTTGGTGTGGCGGGCTGCCTGAACCAGGCGCGGACGGCGGTGGGTTTAGCGATGGTTAGCCTTTCGGGTCGGAAAACCAGCCGGTGCAGCCTGGCACGGGTGGTGGTTAGCCAGCCTGTGCCCCCGGGGATGGGCTGGACAGCGGTCGGCGCAGCGCCTGGCTGTAGGACAGTGCCGCGTCCATCCCGCGTTCACCCCGCCTGTGCGATGGCGCACAGAACCGAAATTTGTGCGCGCTTACTGTGGCTGCTCAGGAGACGTCTGTCCCCTGGTCAATCCACCTATCGCAGAGGTATCGGTATGAACAAGGATAAAGTCAAGGGTTCGGTCAAGGAAGCTGCTGGCAAGGTGCAGAAGTCCGTCGGCGAACTTGTTGGCAACCCGGTGCAGCGCGCCAAGGGTGCTGCCAAGGAGGCCCAGGGCAAGGCCCAGCAGGTGCTGGGTGATGCCAAGGAAATGGTCAAGGACGCCACCCGCAAGACATGACGCCACCGCCCACGGGCGGGAAGGGCGTGGCGCGCCCGCCCGATGTGGCGGGTGCCATCACGCCGCGCGCGTTGCTGTCGCTGTTGCAGGGCGCCGGCTCGGCATGGCTAGCCGACCGCGCGCCCACCATGGGCGCAGCGCTGGCTTACTACACGCTGTTCTCGTTGGCGCCGTTGTTGTTGATCGCCATCTCGGTGGCTGGCGCCGTGTTCGGCATGGACGCGGCACGCGGCGAGATCCTGGGCCAGTTGCGCAGCCTGCTGGGCGACGACGGCGCCGCCGCAGTGGCTGCGCTGCTCGACAACGTGCAGCGCAGCGGCCAGTCGATCATGGGCACGGTGATCGGGGCGCTGCTGTTGGTGATCGGCGCGACCACCGTGTTTGCCGAGTTGCAGGATTCGCTGGACCACATCTGGCGGGTCGACACCGTTCGGCGCGGCGGTTCGATGTGGCAGTTGCTGCGGGCCCGGCTGTTGTCCTTCGGCCTGGTGTTGGGCGTCGGTTTCTTGCTGATGGTGTCGTTGGCCGTCAGCGCGGCGTTGGCAGCCTGGGGACGCTGGTGGGCGCCGGTCTTCGGTGGCGGTGAGCTGCTGCTGCAGTGGGCCAACCACGGCCTGGGCTTCGTGCTGACCACGCTGCTGTTTGCCGCCATCTACAAGTGGATGCCACGCGCCCGCATCGGCTGGAGTGATGTGGTCTTGGGCAGCGCGTTGACGGCCTTGCTGTTCACGCTGGGCAAGGCGCTGATCGGCTGGTACATCGGCAGCAGCGGCGTGGCCTCGGGCTTCGGTGCGGCCAGTGCCATCGTCGCGCTGCTGGTGTGGGTCTACGGCTCGGCGCAGGTGTTTCTGTTTGGTGCCGAGGTCACCTGGATCTTTGCGCAGCGCCACGGCTCGCGGCGGGTTGCGGTAGGCGATCAGCAACGGGTTTGAGCGGCGCGCTTGCCGCTCAACGCCGGGCTTGCGCCGCGCAGAAGGTGGCCAGCGCGGCCAGCACTCGCTGGCTTGCCTGGTGGGCGGCCGCCGCACCACCCGCCGGGTCGTCGGTGGCCGCAGGCACCGTCTCGTCGAACTCGCGCCAGGCGATCACTTGCCGGCTGGCGGTGTCGAGCAGCACGGCGCGCAGCGTCAGCCGCACCTGGCTGGGCGCGCTGCTGAAATCTTGCTGCAGCCGGATCAGCTCGGTCTCCAGCCGCCAGGTGCCACTGGCGACCGAGGGCGCCTGCAGCACCGCGCTGAAGGCGCCACTGGCTTGCAGCGCGCGCACCAGCAGCGGCGCCAGCATGCGCGCCGGCGTGTCGACCCATTCGTGGAAGGCAAAAGCCTCCAGTTGCTGCGGCTGACGCAGGTAGACCATGCGGGCGCTGTCGAAGCCCGGCGCGGCCCGCGGCACTGCCACCACCAGCGCCGGGGCGCCGGCAGCGGCTTCGCGGGCTACGGCGGCGGCGGCCGCGGCGTCCAGCGTGAAGCGGGTCGGCGCCGGCGGCGGCTTGGGCAGCAGCGACCCCGAGCAGCCGGCCAGCGAGGTCAGCCCCGCGAACGCGCTCAGCACGGTGAGCACGTTCAGCACGGTGAGCACGGCGGACCGGCGGCCGCGGTGGGGGCTGTGGCGTGGGCCTGATGGCGGGTTGACAACACTGCGGCAGCTGGGCGGGTGAGGTGTCA
>JAYVDE010000667.1:0-3010 GCA_043749575.1 Burkholderiaceae bacterium
CACCGCGGTACTGATAGCCACCGGGGCGCTGACGGCGACTACCCAGCGGCCGCTGCTGACGGCTCGGCCATGAGTTCAAACCCCGAAACCATGGCCGATCTGGCCACCGTGGGTCTGTCGTTCGCGGGCTTCGTGCTGGTGGTGCTGGCCCATGGCGCCTATGCGGTGTACCTGGTGCGCGCCGGCCTGCTGCGCCGGCCGCTGGAACGCCCGGCCTTGCCGTTTTTCGCCGCCGTGTTGCTGACGCTGGCCTGGGGCGCGACGGCCTTGCTGGACCTGGGCTCGACCAAGCGCATCACCTGGCACCTGGCACTGCTGTTCGACCAGCTGCGTTATGGCGCCTGGGCCGCGTTTCTGCTGCTGCTGCTGCGCCCGATGGCGGGCAGCCTGTCGCGGCTACGCGTGGGCTTGGGCATCGCGCTGCCGGTGGCGCTGGGGCTGCTGGGCCTGGGGGCCAACCTCCTGGCGGGCCTGGGGCCCGCGGGCACGGCCAGCGCTGCCATGCACACCCTGGTGGCCAGCCAGCTGGGCTGGGCGGTCTATGGCTTGCTGCTGGTCGAGCAACTGTTCCGCAACCAGGTCGAGCCGTCACGCTGGGGTGCCAAACCGCTGTGCCTGGCGCTGGGCTGGCTGTTCGTGTTCGATGTCTACCTGTACTCCCAGGCCTTGATGTTCGGCGCTTTCGACGCTGATGTGTTCGCCGTGCGGAGCTTCGTGCATGCCGTGACCGTGCCCTTGCTGCTGGTGGCGTCGCGCCGCCATGCCCAGTGGCTGGCACGGGTGCAGGTCTCCAAGACCGCGGCTTTCTACTCGGCATCGCTGCTGCTGATCGGCCTGTACCTGCTGTTCATCGCCGGTGCCGGCTACTACGTTCGCTTCTTCGGCGGCAGCTGGGGCGGAGCCTTGCAGGTGGCTTTGCTGTTTGTCGCGCTGGTGTTGCTGGGTGTGCTGCTGCTGTCGGGCTCGATGCGGGCGCGACTGCGGGTGTTCCTGGGCAAGAACTTCTTCAGTTACCGCTACGACTACCGGCTCGAGTGGCTGCGTTTCACCGCGATGCTGTCGACCCAGAGTTCGCCGCAAGAGGTCGGCGGCTTGGTGGTGCGTGGCTTGGCCGACATGGTCGAATGTCCTGCAGGCAGCCTGTGGTTCAAGGCCCTGGGCGACGATGGCTACGTGCAGTCGGCGGCCTGGAACCAGCCGCAACGGGCTGATCGCGAGGCCATCGACTCGCCGTTCTGCCGCTTCATGCGTGAACGTGAATGGATCGTCGACCTGGGAGCCGCCCGCAGCCGCCGCGGCCTGGCCGAGGAAGCCGACGTGGTGCCCGCCTGGCTGCGCGACTGGGGCGCCGCCTGGGTGGTGGTGCCCCTGCTGGTGGCCGACGAGATGCTGGGCTTCGTGGTGTTGGACCCGCCGCGCACCCCGGTGGATCTCGACTGGGAGGTGCGTGACCTGCTCAAGACGGCTGCCCGCCAGGCGGCTGTCTTCCTGGCCCAGATGCACGCCACCGAAGCGCTGCTGGAGGCGCGTAAGTTCGACGCCTTCAACCGCATGTCGGCGTTTGTCGTGCACGACCTCAAAAACATCATCACCCAGCTGTCGTTGATGCTGAAAAACGCCGAGCGCCACCGCGACAAGCCGGAGTTCCAGGCCGACATGCTCGAAACCGTGGCCAACTCGCTCGAGAAGATGCGCCAGATGATGCTGCAGTTGCGCGAAGGCGAGCGCCCGACCGGCCGCGCCTCGGGCGTTGATCTGAACGACATCGCCCAGCGCATCCAGGCGGCGGCCGAGCAGCGTGGGCGCGTGTTGGCGCTGGAGGTGATCGACCGGGTGGCCACCCGTGGCCACGAGCAGCGGCTAGAGCGGGTGATCGGCCATGTTGTGCAAAATGCCCTGGATGCCACCCCGGTCAGCGGCCGGGTGTGGGTCAAACTGCAGCAAGCGGGCGGCCGTGCGTTGGTCGAGGTGGGCGATACCGGCGCGGGCATGAGCCCGGAGTTCATCCAGTCGCGCCTGTTTCGCCCCTTCAATTCCACCAAGATCAGCGGCATGGGCATTGGTTCGTATGAGAGTTTCCAGTACGTCAAGGAACTGGGCGGGAGCATCGACGTGAAGAGTGAACTGGGCCGTGGCACGGTGGTGACCTTGCTGTTGCCGCTGCTTGACCTGCGCACCGAAACCGACCTGCGCTTACCGGAGTCGACATGAGCAACGGCTCGGCCCGTCCGCTGCTGATCGTCGAGGACGATCTGGCGCTGCAAAAACAGATCAAGTGGTCGCTCGACCGTTTCGACTGCGTGACCGCGAGTGATCGTGAATCGGCGCTGGTGCAGTTTCGCCGGCACCAGCCCGCCGTGGTGACGATGGACCTGGGGCTGCCGCCCGACCCCGATTCGACCAGCGAGGGCTTCAAGCTGCTGGGCCAGTTGCTGGACCTGGACCCGAACATCAAGGTCATTGTGCTGACCGGCCAGAACGACCAGTCGAATGCCATGCGCGCCGTGGCCGCGGGCGCCTACGACTTTTTTGCCAAGCCGTTCGAGCCGGAACTGCTGGGCCTGACGATCGACCGCGCCTACCGCATGTTCGAGCTGCAGAGCGAGAACCGCCGCCTGCAGTCGCAACAGCCCGGCGACACGCTGGGCGGCCTGATCACCCGCGACCCGGCGATGCTGCGGGTCTGCCGGATGGTCGAGCGGGTGGCGCCCAGCGATGCCACGGTGATGCTGCTGGGCGAAAGCGGCACCGGCAAGGAGGTGCTGGCCCAGGGCCTGCACCAGGCCTCGCGCCGCAGCGGCCGCTTCGTCGCGATCAACTGCGCGGCCATTCCCGAGAACCTGCTCGAGAGCGAACTGTTCGGCTACGAGCGGGGCGCCTTCACCGGCGCCAACAAGACCACGCTGGGCAAGATCGAAACCGCCAACGGCGGCACGCTGATGCTCGACGAGATCGGCGATCTGCCGCTGGCGCTGCAATCCAAGCTGCTGCGCTTCCTGCAGGAACGCAA
>JAYVDE010000668.1:0-8275 GCA_043749575.1 Burkholderiaceae bacterium
GTGTTAAGAGAAAACAACTCAAGAGTGACTGAATTTAGATTTTAAAAATGGAAATTGACCAAAGTGCAAATATTTAACTGTGTCGTGCAAAGGTCTCTATTAGAAAGATTTAAACTGTTAATATATGAACACAAAAGATACTTTCGTTCCATTACATGCAGCTCATGCAATAGAGCAGGCTACATTTGTAATTCAATTTGCGTCAGCAATTGATGAATCAGTCTTCAGTCAAGTTCTAAATTTGATGGATACGTTTAAGGAAGATTTGCCCGGTAAAAGAGAGTTGCAGCAAGTTTTACCAGCAATAAACTTTCCTGCAATACCTAATGCTGTCGCCTATGCGAAATATAATAGTGCTGGCTTAGTTGAAAACGAGTTGCAAGCTCATCGGAATGCAATATATTTTACAACGCGACAATATAGTCGGTGGAGTGAGATATGGGAAAAAGCTAGTCAATTTTTTAATCAGCTCTTACCTCTTTATGCATCTCAATGTGTTTTATCTAGTGCTGGACTAAGTTTTACCGATAAGTTTATTTGCGAGAATATTGAAACAGGTTTTAATCCAAGCTCTATTTTAAAACCTAATTCTAAATATATTGCTAGTCATGTTTTTAGCACTGAGCAATTATGGCATAGCCATACAGGTGTTTTTGAAAGAGTAGATGATCAAACAAAAAGACTTATTAATATAAATTTAGATTATTTAGATGAACGACACTTGGGTAATAATAGACACTCTCTGGTTATAACATCTGTTATAAATGACCAGTTTAATCAGCAATCTTATAATCCATTGTCGCTGTCAGCAGATGAACTATTGCCATTTATTAGTAGCCATATGCATGCTATACATATAAGTGGAAAAGATATATTGAATAATATAATTAATGAAGAAATGTCTAAACGAATAGCATTAACGGACTAACATGGAAAGATTTAAGACCCACATTCGCTCAGCCATTGCATTTTCGACATTGTTGAATGCACCCACTGTTTTAGCTACACCAGATGAGTTATCTGAAACTCCAGTACCATTGCATTCTCAATTATCCTTTCTAATGCCACTGCAAAACTCAACAACTATTATTGGCAGAGAGTTTACCTCTGATAATCAGCAGTTGGTTAGAGAAACAACTAGTAAAGAAAAAATTATTGGCGAACTTCGTTTACTTAATTTAATGAGTGCTAATTGGGATGGTGAGGATGCCGTCAAACCTAATTTAAGTGCAATAAAAGACGCAGTGTCATTTGCACGCAATTTAGACGACAAGTTTTATATGCCTGAGCCAATGTTACATGAAACAGGTAACGTTTCGTTATATTGGAATACAAAAGATTCTTATGCAGACATAGAGTTTTTAGGTGAGAAGCGGTTTGCTTATTTTATTAAACATGAAGAAGACAAGCACAAAGGTGTTTGTAAAATAAATGATGAAAAAATGCCTGCTGTGCTCAAAGTTTTACTTACTGCTTAAAAAAGTATTTGGTTTTTTTGGTTTAGTTGTAAATTGCCAAAATATTAATGTTAGAACTTACGATAGCAATTCACGCGTTGATGAGATTGCATCTGCTGCACCAAATTGTGAATGTGAAAAATATATGATGAGTAAATACTCGTCTGGTGTTGTAAAAAACACTGAAGAAATAACAATCTTTGTATTTAATCCAATGCAGCAAATTGATAGGCAGGGAAATGTAAAACCAAATATATTTAGTCATATCCATTCAAAAGGCAGGTCTGTTCAAAGAGAGTCGATTGCATCTGATAGTGAAATACTAGAATTTGCGAGTGATTTTTTATTAGCAAAATCAGATAGAGCTTGGAAAGGTGTAATAACTGCTACAGCAGATAACCTTCGTTCTATTTCTATTGATGGGTCTGAAAAAAGAGCATTGTGTATATACGACATGTCTGAAAAAAGAAATCCTGCTCATGCAGAGATTGGTCGGTCATATATTTTAAACGAAGAAGATAAAGTAGAGCTTAGACATAAACTTCTTTCGGCATTTGGTAATGGTAAAGCTGTAATACCTGAGAACTACAGACAAGGTAGTTTATTAAACGCCCTACCATTAGAACTGCAAAACCGTTAACTACTCAACTATTTTTGGTGCATGTATCACATTAGCTTTCCCGTATAGTGCCTCCACTTGCAACTTAGCCTTATAAGCATCTTTTGCCTGCACTTCAACATTCTTAGTAATTGTTTTAGTTACGCTAACTTTAACCGTTGCCTTATAAGTATTCATACTGTTTGTCCTCACACTAAATTAATAACATTAGTGTCGGATACAAATAATTCCTACCTCAATTTAAGTCTCACCCAGTAACCCACACACCAATCATTTAAAAACTGATTGGTTTTTTTACGATTACCTTTGGTTTGCATAAATACTTTTATGCAAATACAAAGACACAGAAATGGACTTGTTGAAACAGTAAACGTATACAGCCCATATTTAACTCATGCAATTACGCTGACTATGAAAAAGAAAGCGAAGATACGAACACGAAGGTTTGAAAATTGCGACGGTGAATACTATGAACGTTGGGTTTGGTTGAACGAAGAAATAGCTTTAGACCAATTAAAGTATTTCAACGCACGCTTTACGCACTATGCATATGGCAAAGACGCCGTTAAAACATCTACCAAGTTTCATTCACAGCCTTTGGTAATCGCAACACTTGAGCGTACTAAAGATGGAAGACTGCATATACACGCGGCAGTTGGTAACTTGCCTACAAAGTATTTGTTTGAAGTACATGAGTGGATAAGCAAAGCATGGGCTGATTGTGATTTTGCATATAACCACATTAAAGTTGATAAGTTAACCGACACATTTGGTTGGTTAGACTACATGGCTAAAGAAATAAGTGATGGCAACATGGATGCTATTTGTATTAACAGCATTAAACAGCCTCAAAGTATTCAACAGCTAGTTGGCAACAGAAAGTTGCTATAGCTAAGAATTGCTTTTGAACAGGAGTTAGTAAAAAAAGCACATGGCTTTAATAGCGAAGCTTTGTCTAAAACATACTAAATATAAAACCAAATATTAAATACAAAATACTTGGTGACAAAAAACATACTAACCTGCTAATTTATAAGAGAAAACTACAGAAAATGACACTATTAGACAAAATGGTAGGAATTTTTAAACAAAGAAAACATACTTTAATTAACGAAAAACATTGGTTAATTGGAGAAAACAAGATGAAGCAAGCGAGAACATTAAATGAGAAAGAACTTAACTTATTACTGCTTTATGTGAAGACAAGAAAATACGCAGCACGTGATAGAGCTATAGTGCTTTTGACATATTGGGGTGGTATGCGTATTGGCGAAGTGGCTGCATTAAAAGTTAAAGACGTATTAGCTGCTGATGGTACTTTGAATTTTGAAGTTAATTTGCGCAGTGAACAAACTAAGGGGCGTTATGGCAGAACTGTAGTGTTAGCTAATAAGTTGCGCAAAGAATTAAAAGATTACTTGCTAACAAAGTACACAGAAAAAGAACTTATTGCGCTTACTTACACTGATTTAATGAACAAGCCATTATTCACAACACAAAAAAGCGAGGGCTTTAGTGCGAATACACTTACATACACAATGAGCATGCTATATAAAGAAGCAGGCTTACATGGTTGTAGCTCGCACAGTGGTCGCCGTAGCTTTGCCACACATTTAGCAAAATCAATTTCTATGCGCACTTTAATGGAGTTGATGGGGCATAAAAATATTCAAACAACTGCAAGATATTGTGATGTGACTGCTGATATGAAGCGTGCGGCTGTGGAGTTGGTTTGAATTACTTTTCAATACAACTGTAAATATAATTGAGATGTAAAAATATAAATTTAATGCTTTTTCCTCTATTTAAGATAGTTGAATTATTTTTTGTTAATACATTGGCTGTTTCTGTATTTGCACTAGGAATTTTTATTTGATCTTAAAAATATGCCTGAAATTAATACAACAACACCTATAAGGCTTACAAAACCAGCAGCCATCAAAAGGTTTTGTCTTTCGTTCAATAAACCAATGTTATAAACACCTTCGTATGTTGTGCTCATTGTCATAGCATAAAAGAATAGAAATATACCAACACAAAGAACTATTAATCCTAAAAATTTCATTCTTATGTTTGAACTTGGCGAAGCAGTAAGTAATCTTTGCGAGTTATTTCTTTCAGCATCTTGTTCAACTTTAGCTGTTTGTGCAGTATCTGTCATCTGAATACCTGCAGGAAGTTTAAATAATTTCTCACCCTGTTTAGTGCCACAATTTGAACAAAACTTGTCTTCATTATTGACTTGCTTTCCACATTCGTTACAGAACATTATTTCTCCTTAATTATTGACCTAGTGCTTCTGCTGCTTGATTATCTTTTGTCAAAGTAGTGACACTGCCATTAGGTTCAAGTATTTTTCCTTCATCTTTCCATAACTGAAGCGCCTGATTTTTCATCTCTTCTGTTGGGTAATATCTTGTTGCTACTTTCATCCCCAAAAATCCCTTAAACTTTGCTTTAAATTTTCCTTGTGCAACTTGCGGTAACGGAGCTGTTGCTGAAGCAGTTGGACTTTGTTGAACTGAAGACGATTGTGTATTTGCTTTAGCTTCTCTTTCTAAACGCGCGTGTTCTGCATTTAGCTTTTCTTGTTCAGTACTAGCTTGCAGTTTTGCCAAAGCAAGCTCTTCTCTTGCTTTTTTTAACTCATCTGCACGCTTAGCTTTGTCTTCCTTTTGTTGTTGTAATAGCGCCATTTTCTCTTCATGCGCTAGTCGTTTTTGTTCTTCTGCATCAGCAACAGCCGCAGCTTTTTCTTCTTCTGCTATACGTTTAGCTTCATCATCCGCCATCTTCTTTTGCTCAGCTTCGTCTTCAGCTAGTTTCGCTGGATCAACTGCTATAGCATCGTTTTGTTCCTGCGTTTGAGGCTTTGTCACTTCAGCTACATAGTCCGCACTTGTGTTGGGGAGTGAGCCAAACGCCCTTACATTTTTAGCAGCTACTTTGTTATACCATTCAATTAACTTAGCACTTTCATCAGGCGCAATCGGCTGAATTGATAAATAATTCGAATTTTGTGAGTCATAAAGGTATGCAACTAAATAATCTTCTTTCGTACCATCTGTAAAAGTTAATGGCACTTTTTCAACACATAAAGGCAGTCTTTTCAAAGATTCACCATCTATTCCAGTTCCATTAAAAGCAATAACTGTAGATTGTGTTTGTTCAGATTGAACTAACTTTAATCCATGCAATTGCGTTTTTGCTTGCAGATAAAAACCAATAATGTCTATTGAGGGTGGAACGCGACCATTATTAAAAACTAGATTGTAGATTATCCTATTAATATTGAATGTACATGCTAAAACAGCGCTAGTATCAGCAGTTTCAATCAACTTTTTTTGCGCAGCATCGTCTTCAGCTTGTTTTAATACAGCTTGTTGCGCAGAAGTTATAACTGCTGGAGTTGAACTATTATTTGATTTTGTAACGAATGCAAAAATTCCCAGTAAAGCTATTGCCACCAATCCAATAGCAATTTGTGTTCCACTAATACCAACTTTTCTACTACTAACTTCAACACCGCTCAGACTTGGGCTATTGACTTTATTGCTGACTACTTCAGATTCAATCTTGTTGCTGCCTGCGGTTGTACTAACAGCAGCTACTTTTGGAGTTTCAGCAATTGGCAATGTAGCAACATCTAGCACATCTGCATTAGTGCCACAGTGTTTACAAAACTTGGCATTATTAGAAAGCGAACCACCACACTTTTTACATGCGTTTTCAGAAGGCTTAGACACATTTGAAATATTATTATTAGACTCTATTGATTGTTCTGCTCCACAAAATCGACAGAACTTAGCGTTATCTAATAATTCTTTTTTGCATTCACTACAATTCATATTAAGTGTTCCAGTACTAAGTTAATTAATTTTTGAAATCTCAACGTTTGATTTATTGAAAATTGCTATTTTGATTTTTAATTAAGCAAGCTATCTTGTCATTCCATTCATAATACTCAGCGCGTTGTATTCATCTGGCATTATTTGTGAAGAAAGTTTACCTCCACACATCGTTTCTAAATTAAGCATTAATTCAATCTTACTAACCTTGTCTTCACCAGGTAACCTCGCGCCTATTAGCATTGCTTGATTTAATTCACTATCAACAGAAAATTGCAACTCTATAGTCTTACTCTTTATTAGCTTGACATTTACTGCCTGTGCACCACTATCAAGTTTAAAATCAGAAATGTTGATGTTGCCACTACTTGAAACGCAAGAGTAGAGAGCTTGTCCAGCATTAGTTTTTTTAAAACTAACGCTAGCTTTTGAAGTCTCACTTACAATACCTACCTCGTACAACATGCCAAAAATAAATACAAGCACTAGAGAAAATATCACACCTCCACTGACACCAAAGCCTGCTTTTTTTTGATCATTATTTAAAGGATTATTACTAAGATGTGAAGTGTGGGTATCAGTCGTCTGAATACCTGCAGGAAGTTTAAATTGTTGTTCAACTTGTTTAGTGCCGCAATTTGCACAAAACTTTGCATCATTATCTACAGCGACACCGCATTTTGAACAAAACATTACCATCCCCTGTTTTTATTTTTTTTAGTAGCATTACTTACAATTGCAGTGCAACGCTAAATAGTTATTTTATAAACAAATAACATACTAAATATTATTTCAAAATCGGTCAAATTTTCACGTTTTATTACTAGTTAAGGACACTTAAGCGATGCACATGCTTTATAAAGGTGCTGGCTTATTAGATGGTGCAAGTAGTCACTCAGGTCGCAGGTCATTTTTGTCATCTTTAAGTGCTAAGTCTGTGCCCTTAAAAGTACTAATGGAATTAGCAGGACTCAGACAAGCTCAGACGAGTATGCGGTACATTAATGTTACTAGTGATATGAAACGTGCGGCTGTTGAGTTGGTTTAGATTGTAACGGTCACATGTTTTTACTAGTTTGCTTTGCAGGCTTGCTTTTCATTCTAGTAATTTCACCTTCAAGCCATTTCATATAGTTTCTGAATTGGCGTTGTAAGACCACATAATCAAAAGTAGGTCTAGCTTCATCTTCGGGCAATTTATCAATCGACGGAAAAATGCCGCGTGCAGCGTGTTCAGATAACAAATAAGCTCTTTGCAATTGCCTACTTGTAAGTATCTCCATAAGCCTTCTTCGCTCGTCATTGCGTAACTTTTTATGCTCATCCGTCTCGTAAGCAGGCGAAATTTTAGATTTGTTGCCTACAACAAATAAAGGTTTTTTAGGCATTGCGGCTTTGGCACGTAATACACGCATTGCATTTTTAAGAGTGGTTTCACGTATTTTGTTTCGTGTAACTTGATATGGTGAAATTCCACGCGTATGTGCTTTAGCGTCATATACCTTATCAAGCATATCTGTAAACTGCTTAACAATTTGTTTACGGTCACCATGTAGCGGCACTGCAATAATCATACTTGCAGGCATACCCTCTGCCAACCTGTCAGCTAATAAATATTGTTCAATTTCAGTCTGTGCTTTAGTTACCATTCTGTCAGTAGTAGTTTCTCTAACTTCAACTTTTGCAATTTGATGGATGGTAGGAGTTGCAGAAATACCAAATTGATATTGCGCACGTTTAACCCACCACGCCCAAAAGTCCGTATTCCAAACTTCACCAAATGCTGTGTAACTCTTTTCTACAACGTCAAAGTCTTTAGCAAGCCTAATCGAACTCCTATCAATTTTTCCAATTGCAATGTTATGCGCTTGCAAATAACTAGGACTGATTTGTAGGAAGTTAAAAAACTGCTCATAGCGCCAGTCTGCCTTTATTTGCAGTCCGTAGCGTTTTTTACTAATCGCTAGTAACTTTTCTAACCTATCTTGTTTAAGCATAAGAAAAATGTTAGCACAAATAATGTCTAATTACACGACTAACAACTTATATAGCTAACATCTATATAATGTTTCTTATGGTGATTAACGAAAGAAAGACATTTTAATCAACTAGTTACTAGTTTTAACTTAACAACATGTGTTCAAAAAACACAAAACTTTAAACTATAAAAAGGAAATAATTATGGCAGACGCATATGGTGGTATTACTTTTTCAACTTCTGACGATTGCATTGTTAATGCAAGTGCTTTAGTTGAAGCTTTGAACAATTTTCAGTGGACAAATGCTGATGGCGAATGGATTACAGTAAAGCTCAATGGCAAAGATACTTTTTGGCACAGGGACAGTTTTGA
>JAYVDE010000669.1:0-3009 GCA_043749575.1 Burkholderiaceae bacterium
CCGGCGCCAGGAAGGTCATCTGCATCCAGTACTTCCACTGCGGGTACTTGCCGTGCAGGCGGATGCGCAAGAGGTGCTTCTCCGGCGCTGTCGCCCCCGCCAGCGGCCAGCGGCGAAAGTCGAGGAAGGGCTTGTCGCGCAGGTCCTCGGGCAGGCCGGCCAGCAGCTTGGCGTCTTCACGCTTGATGCGTTCGGCATAGGGTTTCAGCCCGATCACGTACTCGGCAAACACCGCGAACACCGGCGCCTCGATGCGAGGGGTGGCGTGGCGCTTCAGCGCATAGACGAAGTCTTCGGCCACCACCTCGCGGCTGCCCTGGTATTCAAAATCGAACGGCGAGCGCTTGTCGCCCAGCTGGGCGCGGCTCAGCGGATGGTCGCTGTGGTAGCGGTACTGGCCCTGCGCGTCGAGCGCAAACGCCGGGTGCGGCTGGTAACGCATGCCGGGGCGGATGGGAATGTCGTAGATGCTCTCGGCGATGGCGTCGCCTGGTGCGTCGTCGGGCAGCGGCTGGCCGTTCTTGTCCAGGTAGCGGGGCTTGACCACCTGTTCGGCCGCCTTCGGGATCAGCTGGTAGGGCCGCTTGAGGTAGTGGTAGCCGTAGGGCGGCTCGTAGACCTGCATGGTGTAGGCCGACTCGGGGTTCGAATACGAGGCGGTGGGGTCGAGGTAGCGCGGCGAGCGCTCGTCGAACGAGTAGAACAGCGTGTTCTCGCGTTCGGTGCCGGCGGGGTACGGGCTGTTGTTGCAGCCGGCCAGCCCCATCAGCAATGCCAGGCCAGCCAGGCCAGCGGCCAGCAGACGTGGCACGCGCAGCCCATCAGAAACGGTGATGCCGCGCATGCGGACACTCCTGGAGCGGTTGAAGCCGCAACAACCGGGTGGGTTGCCGCGAACGGCCAAAAACGACAGCGCCTCGACAGGGCCCGTTTGTGGCCGACCCTTGCGAGGCGATCACCCATTCTAAGCGGCCCCCAGGCCCACCCGGGCCGGGTTTCAACCCATTGGAGCGGCCTCTCTACCCGCGGGCTTGCAGGGCTTGACCGGCGGCCGCGGCCGGCCGGTGAAGGTAATCACCAGCCGATCAGCACGTCACGGCCCTGCACCACCAGCTGCACGCGCGCGCCCACCGGCAGCATCACCTTGGTGGCCACATGGCCGAAAGGCAGGCCGGTGAGGATGGGCGTGGCGCAGACGCTGCGCAGCTGGGCGATGGCCGATTTCAAGCTGTAGCCGCGGTCAAGCGGGCTCTTGCGCCAGCCGCTGAAATCGCCCAGCAGCACCGCCTTCTGCCGCGCCAGGATGCCGGCCTGGTGCAATTGCAGCAGCGCCCGTTCGACCCGGTAGGGGTGCTCGTTGACATCTTCCAGGAACAGGATGCCGCCCTTGACCTTGGGGCAGTGCGGCGTGCCGATCAGCGACTGCAGCATCGCCAGGTTGCCGCCCCACAGCACGCCCTTGGCGTCCAGGCCGTCGAAGCCGGGCTCGGTGCGAAAGCCCACCGCCTCCAGCTCGCCCGACATCGCTTCGGCGAAGCAGTCCCGGGTGACCTCGTCGACCCCGCCGGCCTCGTCGTCGCGGCCGAAATCGTCGCAGGCCATCGGGCCTTGCCAGGTGACGGCCCCGCTGTGCGCCAGCAGCCCCAGCTGCAGGGCGGTCAGGTCGCTGTGGCCGACCCAGCGCGTGCCACGTTCAACGCTGCGGGCGATGCGCGGCCAGTCGATGAGATCGAGCAGCCGGGTCATGCCGTAACCGCCGCGGCAGGCCAACGCCACCGAGGGCGCGGCATCGGCCACCCGGTACAGCGTGGCCAGGCGGGTTTGGTCGGTGCCGGCAAAACGCTGGTGGCGGGCCCGCACGCTGGGGTCGAGCGTGACGTCGAAGCCCAAGGCCGCCAGCTGCCGCCGGGCCCGCTGCAAGGCCGCGTTGCGCAGCTCAACACCAGCGGGGGCAAACACATGAAGTGCGGACATCAAGACTCCGGGGGCAACAGGAAAGGATGCGGGTGGTGCAACTCGGTCGATTCGCCGGCAGGGATGGGCAGGTCGAGCGGGTCGGTCGGCGCGATGCCGATGCCGATGCCGATGCCGATGCCAGTGCCGACGATGGCCCGCTGCGCGTCGCGCTCAGCACGTTGCTGGGCCCGCCGCTCGGCAAAAAACTGGCGCAGCAGCGCCGCCGCCGGCTCGGCCATCACCCCCCCCAGCAACACGGTGTGGTGGTTCAGCCGCGGCTCGGCAAACAGGTTGCTGACCGACCCGGCGGCGCCGGTCTTGGGGTCGCTGGCCGCAAACACCACCCGCTTGAAGCGCGCATGCAGCAGCGCCATCGCGCACATCGCGCAGGGTTCCAGCGTCACGTACAGCTCGCAGTCGGGCAGGCGGTAGTTCTGCAGCAGTTGTGCGGCATGGCGTAAGGCCACGATCTCGGCATGGGCCGTGGGATCGTGGGTGGTGATGGGCCGGTTGTAGCCGGTGGCGATGACCTGGCGGCCCTGCTCGGTTTGGCGCACGATCACCGCGCCCACCGGCACCTCGCCGGCCAGCTGGGCATTCAGCGCCTGGTCCAGCGCCAGGCGCATGCCCAGTTCGTCGGCGGGGTCAAAGATGGGTGGCATGGGGATTGCGGCAGCGCGATGAAGCAAGCGGGGCCACTCGATTATCGGCGGGCCCGGCGGCGCCCCAACCCAAGGCCTACCGGGCCGTCACGATCTCGACCGCTCACAGCGCGCCCTGCCGTGCTGCGCGAAGGTGCCGACGCGCCTGAGCGGCAACGACCTGCTCGCAGCTTGGCGGTGCATGCTCATGGTGGCCGCCGTGCTGCGATGACCAAGGTGGTCCCCGATCTCCTTGAGGGTCAGTCCAGCGGCCAACAGCTTGGCCGCGCACGAATGGCGCAGTGCATGAGGCCCAAGGTGCGCAGCCTGGATGCCCAGCCCGCACAACCGCCGGTTGACCATGCTGTAGATGGCTCCGCCGGAAATGGGCAAGCGCGGAGCTTGCGTGCGG
>JAYVDE010000670.1:0-3008 GCA_043749575.1 Burkholderiaceae bacterium
GGGCTGACCCGGGTGGCCTTGAAGGAGGGTTCGCTGGTGGTCAATTCGTCCCAAGGTGGTGGCACCAAGGACACCTGGGTTTTGGAGGCTTGAGAAAAATGCTGTCTAGACCCGCCGCCCCCCTTTTCTGGATGTCACGCTACAGGGCGCGGGTTGTTCAAGCGCGCAGCGCTTGCGGCGAAGCCACAACACAGCCGCGCGCGCCAGCGCGTGCGGTGTTTTCGGCCTGAAGGAATCGAAGCATGCTCTCTAGGACTGCCGACCATTTGTTCTGGATGTCACGCTACATGGAGCGGGCCGAAAACACCGCCCGGATGCTGGACGTGAACTACCAGACCTCGTTGCTGCCGCAATCGGCTGACCGCGCCATGCAGGGCTGGGCCGGCGTGCTGGGCATCTCCGAGCTGACCCAGTCCTTCGGCAAGCAGCACGACGCCGTCACGGCGGACAACGTCATGCAGTTCATGGTGCGCGACGCCGACAACCCGTCGTCTATCGTCTCGTGCCTGCTGGCCGCGCGTGAAAACGCCCGCGCCGTGCGCGGCACGCTGACCACCGAGCTGTTCGAGACCACCAACCAGACCTGGCTGGAGTTCAACCGCATGCTGCAAGGTGATTCATTCGAGCGCGACCCCGCGGCCTTGTTCGAATGGGTCAAGTTTCGCTCGCACCTGAGCCGCGGCGTGACGCTGGGCACGATGCTGCACGATGAATCGCTGCACTTCATCCGCATCGGCACATTTTTGGAGCGCGCCGACAACACCGCGCGGCTGGTCGACGTGAAGTTCCATGCCTTGGCCGGCGACTACTTCGGCAGCTGGGTCGACGACAACGCCCCCGAGGTCGATTTCTACCACTGGAGTGCGATCCTGCGCTCGGTGTCGGGCTTCGAGATCTACCGCAAGGTCTACCGCAACGTGATCCGGCCCGACAAGGTGGCCGAGCTGCTGATCTTGCGGCCCGACATGCCGCGGTCGCTGGCCGCCTGCATGAACGACGTGGTGCACAACCTCGACCTGGTGGCCAACGAGCAGAGCGCAGAAACCCGCCGCCGCGCCGGCCGCTTGCGCAGCGACCTGCAATTCGGCCGCATCGACGAGATCCTGGCCACCGGCCTGCATGCCTTCCTGACCCAATTCCTCGACCGCGTCAACGACATCGGCGCCGGCATCAGCCGCGACTTTTTGGTGCCGGCGTGACATTCCTTCTCTTGAAAGTAGCCATGGCAAACATCGAACAGGCGCGGACCCAGCGCCGGACCGCCCCCAGCCGTCACGCAAGCCCCATGGGAGGCCGGCGGGCTTACCCGGCAGACGGGGCGCTGGCATGAGCATCCATGTCGCCCTGAGCCACGTCACCCATTACCAGTACGACCGCCGAGTCGCGATGTCGCCGCACATCGTGCGCCTGCGCCCGGCGCCGCACTGCCGCAGCAAGATCTTGAGCTATTCGCTGAGGATCGAGCCCGAAGGCCACTTCATCAACTGGCAGCAAGACGCCTTTGCCAATTACCTGGCGCGGCTGGTGTTTCCCGAGCCGATGACCGAATTCAAGGTCACGGTCGACCTGGTGACCGAGATGTCGGTCTACAACCCGTTCGACTTTTTCCTCGAACCCGAGGGTGAGCACTACCCGTTCCAGTACGACGAAGCGACCCAGCTCGAACTGCAGCCTTACCTGGTGACCGAGGCCGCGACACCGGCGCTCGACAAGTTTCTGGCCACCGTGGACGTGAGCAAGCGCCGCACGATCGACTTTCTGGTCGACATCAACCAGAAGCTGCAGCAAGAGATCCGCTACGTCATCCGCATGGCGCCGGGGGTGCAGACGCCCGAGCAGACGCTGACCCTGGCCTCGGGTTCGTGTCGAGATTCGGGCTGGCTGCTGGTGCAGGCGCTGCGCCAGCTGGGCCTGGCTGCGCGCTTTGTCTCGGGCTATTTGATCCAGCTTAAAAGCGATGTGAAGGCACTCGACGGCCCCAGCGGCACCGAGGTCGACTTCACCGACCTGCATGCCTGGTGCGAGGTCTTCCTGCCCGGCGCCGGTTGGGTCGGGCTCGATCCCACCTCGGGCCTGATGGCCGGTGAAGGCCACATCCCCGTCGCCTGCACGCCCACACCGGGCAGCGCAGCACCCATCAGCGGTGCGATGGACGAGTGCGAGGTCGAGTTCGAGCACCAGATGTCGATCACCCGCATCTGGGAGTCCCCACGGGTCACCAAGCCCTACACCGAAGCGCAATGGGCCGAGGTGCTGACGCTGGGTGAATCGGTCGACCAGTTGCTGAACGCCGGCGACGTGCGCCTGACCATGGGCGGCGAGCCCACCTTTGTCAGCGTCGAAGACCGCGACGGTGCCGAATGGAACACCGACGCGCTGGGTCCGACCAAGCGCTTGTTCGCCACCGACCTGGTCAACCGCCTGCGCGACCACTACGGCAGCGGCGGCTTCCTGCACTTCGGCCAGGGCAAGTGGTACCCGGGCGAGCAGTTGCCACGCTGGGCGCTCAGCATCTGCTGGCGCGGCGACGGTCAGGCCTGCTGGCACGACCCGGCCTTGTTCACCGACGAGCGTTTCCCGACCCAGTACAGCTCGGCCGAAGCCAAAGCCTTCATGACCGCGCTGACCCGGCGCCTGGGCCTGAGCGACGAGCATGTGCAAGCCGGCTACGAGGACACCTGGTACCACCTGTGGCGCGAGCGCCGGCTGCCGGTCAACGTCGACCCCTTCGAGTCGAAGCTGGAAGACGAGATGGAGCGCATCCGCCTGCGCCGCGTCTTCACGCAAGGGCTGGCCCATGAGGTCGGTTATGCACTGCCGATCAAACGCTGTGACGACGGCCCCGCGGCCGCCGCGCTGGCAGGCAGCCGCTGGCAGACCGGGCCCTGGTACTTCCGCGACGAACGCATGTACCTGCATCCCGGCGATTCACCGATGGGCTGGCGCCTGCCGCTGGACAGCCTGCCCTGGGTCAAGAGCACCGATTACCCGTACCACATCGAGGCCGA
>JAYVDE010000671.1:0-3006 GCA_043749575.1 Burkholderiaceae bacterium
ACCTTGCCGTGGTGCGGCGCCAGCACGGCCACCAGGGTCTTGACGATGGACGCCGGCGTGTAGAACTGGCCGCCGCGCTTGCCCTCGGCGCTGGCGAACATGCCCAGGAAGTGTTCGTAAACCTGACCCAGCACGTCGCGCGCGGTGGCCGCGTCGGGGCCGAAGCCGATGGTCGACACCAGGTCGACCAGCTCGCCCAGCTTGCCGTCGGGCAACTGCGCCCGGGCATAACGCTTGTCCAGAATGCCCTTGAGCTTGGGGTTCTCGGTCTCGACCCCAGTCAGCGCGTCGTCGATGCGCTTGCCGATGTCGGGCTGCTTGGCCGCCGTGCGCAAGGCCTCCCAGCGGGCGGCCTCGGGCACCCAGAACACGTTGGCCTCGCGGTAGTAATCGCGGTCTTCCAGCTCGGCGTTCAGGTCGTCGGCGCTGGCTTGACCGTAGTAATACTCGTCGGCGGGGTCGGCCAGGCGGCGGGCCAGGTCGGTGCGGCGGGCGGCGAAGGTGTCGGAGATGTACTTGACGAAGATGAGGCCTAACACCAGGTGCTTGTACTCGGCGGCGTCCATGTTGGCGCGCAGCTTGTCGGCGGTGGCCCAGAGGGTTTTCTTGATGTCTTCGAGCATGGGGCGGGCGGGGCTGGAGGGGTCCGCCGAGGATCAAGACGGCTAGTGACATTATGAAAGACGGCTGTGGTGGTGGCGGTCCATCGGCCGTGCCTGTAGGCCGAGCGCCATGCCAGCAGCCGGCCGGCATCAAGACAGCGCCCGGCCTGCCTGGGGGATACTTCAGACTGGGCACAACGCCCTACTTTCCTGCCATGACCCTCAAACGCCTCCTGTCCTTCTTGCTGCTGGCCGCGCTGCTTGTCGCGCTGCTGGTCGGCTTGTACTTCTCCGTCGTGCTGAACTGGAGCTATTCGACCGGCGAACGCGCCGGCTGGATCCAGAAACTGTCCAAAAAAGGCTGGATCTGCAAGACCTGGGAGGGTGAGCTGGCACTGGTGTCGCTGCCCGGCACTGGCACGGTGGAAAAGTTCTATTTCACAGTGCGCGACGAGGCGGTGGCCACCCTGATCACGGAGGCCATGGGCAAGCGTGTGGCGCTGCACTATGAAGAAAAGGTGGGTCTGCCGAGCTCGTGCTTCGGCGAGACCCGCCACTACATCACCAAGGTGAAGCTGGCCAGCGAGTTGTCATTGACGCCGGGCGTGGGGGTGCCGACAGGCGCCGTGCCGGCACCGGCTGCGGCATCCCCGCCCGGAGCCGGGCCGACCCGCTGACCCAGCCCGGCGGGATGAACACCGGCCTGCGCTCGCGGCGCACGGCCTGCTGGCGCTGCTGCGGCTGATCTGTAGCTGGAGCGCGGCAAGCCCAACGGTCGCCCAGGGCACCGGGCAGCGCTAGACGGGTCGATCCGGAACGGGGTCGGCCAGCAGATCGATCGAGCTGAAATCGAACGGGTTGGTTTCAGGATGCCAGGTGTCGGTGACGCGCCGTGTCACCAAGCGCTGGCGGTCTTGCATGTGCGCCATGATGGTGGCTTCTTGCTCGGCCGAAAAGAAGAACGGGTAGAGCGAGCGTTCGCTCGCGGCCAGCGTGGGCTGACCGCCTAGCAGCGCGATGCGTTCGCGAATGAGGCTGAACGGTGCACCCATCAACACCGCCGGTGCGTTCACGCTGCGGTTCATGCGCTGCTCGCCCATGACCTGACAATCCAGCATGCGCTCGTAGTAGCGCTGGTGCCGCGGGTTGACTTCCATCAGCAAGGTGTCTTGGCCGCGCAGCCGATGCGCCACGATGTAGGCGATGTGGAACAGCGCGACCAAGACCCGCTTGCTGCCCTCGTGCGGGTCGATTGCCAGCCGCGTGAATTCACACAGCTTCAAACCCTGCTCACGCAGTGCGCCGATTTCTGCGCCGAACTCTGCTTCGGCACCCAAACGCTCAGAACCATCGAAACCAACGGTGATGGTTCCGATCACGACGTCGTCTTGCAGCGCCGTCAGCGTGAAGCGGTGCACCGACGGGTCGGTCGGCAGATTCACCTGCTGGTAGCCGCGCCAAGCGTAGCGGTTGGTCAGCAGGCGGTTGATCAGCCCGCGGCGCTCATGGCATTCGGCCGCCTTGATCTTGAACCGGTGGGGACCGGCCTGGCCATCGGGCAGCTGGTCGGGGCTCAGGTCGGGTATCGCCTTGCGTCGATCATCGCCCCGCCACAGCCGCGAAGCAGCGAAAATTGTGCTCGATCGCAAGGGGTTGTCCGCCTGATAGTTTCAACTCCGCTCCAATAGCAAAGCCAGCAAAATCATCTTAGCAGTCCACCCTGATCACCGGTAGGGCAAAAAAACCCGATTTAACCCTGCTCTCTTAAGCGCCGAGAGACGCCTCCAACCGGCCCAGGGTCAGCCGGATGAGGCGCCAGGCCGGGTTACCAGGCCTCCCAGCGTGGCCAGCGTGTCGGCCTCGTGCAGCGGTTTGTCGTGCCGCAGGCGCAGGATGCGCGGGAAGCGCAGCGCGATGCCGCTTTTGTGGCGCGGGCTGCGGCCAATGCCCTCGAAGGCCAGTTCAAACACCAGCGTGGGCCGAAGGCTGCGCACCGGGCCGAACTTCTCCAGCGTGGTGGCGCGGATCACCTTGTCGACGGCCTTGAACTCGTCGTCGCTCAGGCCCGAATAGGCCTTGGCGAAGGTGGCCAGCTGCAGCGCGCCGGGTTGCGCGGGCTCACGCCGGGCGATCGCCTCGACGACCGCAGCGGCCTCGTCGGGCCCGGCCGGCGGGCGGTTCCACACGGCAAAGGTGTAGTCGGTGTAGAGCCCGGCGCGCCGACCGTGGCCGGCCTGGGCGTAGACCAGCACCGCATCGACCGTGAACGGATCGATCTTCCACTTCCACCACACGCCGCCGGCCTTGGTGCGGCCGGTGCCAAAAGCCGAGTTGCGGTGCTTGAGCATCAGCCCCTCGACGCCGCGCGCGCGGCTCTGTGCCCGTTGGCCGGCCAGGCCGGCCC
>JAYVDE010000672.1:0-3003 GCA_043749575.1 Burkholderiaceae bacterium
GGTGACGTGCAGAACCGGGTGATCTTCACCACCCGCGACCAAACCCAAAGCGAGCTGGTCGAGGCCAGCAACTACCTCAACACCCACTACGCCGGCCTGGCGATCGAAGAGGTGCGCCAGCGGCTGAAGCGCGAGGTCGACGCGCTGCGTGGCGAGATCTCCCAGTTGATGCAGGCCGCGGTGCAGGCCGGCAGCGATGTGCTGGCCGACAACACCGAACAGCTGGTGGTCTCGGGCGAGCGCAACTTGCTGGGCGTGCAAGATTTTGGCAACGACTTGGGCAGCCTGCGCAAGCTGTTCGACCTGTTCGAGCAGAAAACCGAGCTGATGCGCTTGCTCGACAACAGCAGCCTGGCCGAAGGTGTTCGGATCTACATCGGCGGTGAGTCGGGCGTGGTGCCCTACGAGGAGTTGTCGATCGTCTCGGCGCCCTACGAGGTCGACGGCCGCGTTGTCGGCACGCTGGGCGTGATCGGCCCCACCCGCATGGCCTATGACCGCATGATCCAACTGGTCGACATCACCGCGCGGCTGGTGGGCAACGCGCTGTCGGGGCCGAAGTAGGGCGGCGGCCGAGCTTCTACAATCGGTGCTCTGCAGCCCTCGGGCACAGCGGGCCGTTAGCTCAGTTGGTCAGAGCAGAGGACTCATAATCCTTTGGTCGTTGGTTCAAGTCCAACACGGCCTACCAACATCAAGCCCGCAAGGGGCCAGAAAAGACCAAACCGCTAAGAAAATCAACGGCTTAGCGGTTTTTTCATGTCCACATGCGACCGGACAAAACCACTTGAACCGGATAACTGACCGGATAACACACCGGACAACAGGCCCGCATGAGGCCGCAAACGGTGGAGTTATCCCGTATGGCATCGAACCTGCTGACAGAGAAGACGATCCTCTCGGCGTTGAAGAAGGCCGACGCGAGCGGCGTGGCTGCGACGATCAAGGACGGCGACGGCTTGACCCTGATCGCACGCCCAGACGGCACCGGCTGGTGGCGCCTGCGCTACTGGCTGAGCGGCCGGGAGAACCGGCTTTCGTTCGGCACCTTTCCCGACGTGCCGCTGAAGCTGGCCCGTGAACGGCGCGACGAAGCCCGCAAGCTGATCGCGCGACCGGCACCGACCCCAGCGAAGCCCGCAAGGCCGACAAGGTGGCCCAGGTTGTCAAGGCCGAGAGCGTGCGACTGGCCGTCGCTGGCCTACCGGGGCCGGGCACCTTCGAGCATGCGGCGCGCGAGTGGCACGCCTACATGGCGGCGAGCTGGTCGCCCACGCACGCCGTCAAGGTGCTGGCGCTGCTGACGAATGACTTGTTCCCGTACATCGGCGCCCGCCTGCTGGCTGAACTGACGGCGCCCGAGCTGCTGAAGCAAGCGCGCAGGGTGGAAGCACGCGGCGCCACTGAAACCGCCTACCGCGCCCTGAAGGCGGCTGGCGCTGTTTTCCGCTTCGGCGTGCAGCATGGCTACCGCGAGAGCGACCCGACGCGCGACCTGAAGGGCGCCGTGCAACTGCCCGTCCCCGAGCATCGCGCGGCCGTCACCGACCCGGTGAAGCTGGGGGAGCTGCTGCGCGCGATTGAAGCCTACCAAGGCACGCCCGCTGTGCGCGCGGCCCTGGCGCTGGCGCCGCTGGTGTTCCTGCGCCCCGGTGAGCTGCGCAAAGCCGAGTGGGCCGAATTCGACCTGCACGGCGCTGTGTGGACCGTGCCGGCCGCGCGCCGGGTGATCGGGGTCGCGCAACTTCTGTTCTTTCCGGTGCGAACAAGGTGCGAACAGTGCGAACACTCAGACAAGGGCCTGCCTGTCTGGTGCAGAGTCTCGACCGCGCTAAAGTAATCCAATGGATTACATTATTCCCCGATGCTGCTGACCGTCGCCGAGCTGCCCGAATACCTGCGCACGGCCGGCAAGCTGCTGACGGAGGCCGACCGCCGCGCCATCGTTGACCACCTGGCGGCGCACCCTGCGGCCGGCGACCTGATCGAAGGCACGGGCAGCGTGCGCAAGCTGCGATGGGCGCGCGATGGCCGGGGCAAGAGCGGCGGCGTGCGCGTCATTTATCATTTTCACAGTGGGGCCATGCCGCTGTACCTGCTGACGATGTTTGCGAAGAACGAGCGCGCGAACCTGAGCAACGCTGAGCGCACCGCGCTGGCCGGGTTGGTGGGCGTGCTGCTGGAAATCTGGCTTGAAAGGTGAAGCGATGGGTAAGGCATTCGAGAGCATCCGGCAAGGCTTGACCGAGGCCATCGGCCACGCGAAAGGCGAACAGGCCGGGGTGAAGGTGTGGCGGCCGGCGCCCGTTGACGTGGCGGCCGTGCGCGGCCGGATGGGCTTCACTCAGGCCCAGTTCGCGGCGCGCTTCGGCGTGTCCGTGGCAACGCTGCGCCACTGGGAGCGCGGCGACCGCAGCCCGCAAGGCCCGGCGCTGGTGCTGCTGAACCTGATCGACCGCGACCCGGCCGGGGTGCTGCGCGCGCTGGGCGGCGGGATGATGGCCCGCGCTTCGGCGGGCGGCCCGGCCGGCGCAACGCCAGCGGGTTGACCGTTTCGCCACGCCTAGCCCGAGGCTGATCCCCGAGGGCGAAAACCGGTTCACCTTCACCGGCTGGCGTGGCACCCAACGAAGGGGCGCTGATGATCGACGGATACGATTCCAAGGGCTGCAACGCGCTGCAACGCCCGTTCTACCGACCTGTTGAAGCTGCCTTGCGCTGGTGCAACTTGACCCAGCACGAGGGAACGATCCTTCAATCCATCGGGACGGACAACATGTATGACCCATCGGCCGCGCGCAACGAGGCAACGGCGACCATCGCCAGCGCCACCGTAGCGGCAGGCTGCGAAGTTGACGCTGACACCGTGCGCAAGTACCTGAAGGAAGCTGCCGAAAGGTTCGGAACCGGCGCGTGTCAAGGGGGTTGTCGCCTTGGTCATGCAGCTAAAGGCTGGGTATCGATGCTCCTGAGGTGTGCTGTGATGACCGAGTCGCGCTCGGG